>NZ_JAAVCB010000136.1:0-5554 GCF_014802555.1 Clavibacter sp.
GCGCCGCGACCTACCCTGCCTGGCTGCATCACTACAACCACCACCGCCCCCACACCGGCATCGGCGGACTCACGCCCGCCGAACGCGTTCACAACCTCACTGGGAACTACACCTAGGCGCGGAGCACGGCGCGGAGCGCCGAGGGGACGCGGCGCGGGTCGCCGGCGAGCTCGGCGAGCGAGCCGTCGAGCGGATCCTCGTCGAACACCGCGAGCTCGCGGGCGACCGCGTCCTGCCGCACGGACGCGTCGCGTGCCGTGACGTCGCGCGCGGGGGATCCCGTCGCCCGGGCGTCCTCCAGCGCGAGGCCGGCGGTCGCGGGGGAGGCGCCGAGGGCGAGCGCCACGTCGCGCGCGATGTGCGCCGTCATGAGCTCGTCGAAGAAGCCGGCCGTCGTGTCGGGCGTGCGGCGGACGAGCGCCCACGCGCCCTCGGGACCGAAGTGGTGCGCGAGCGCCGCCTTCACGATGACGGCGAGCGGGCGGAGGTCCGGCACCGGGGCGGGATCGGGCGCGGCATCGTCCGCGGTCGTCGTCCCGGCGGACGGGGCGACCGGCTCGGCCTTGTGCGCGGGCACGTGGGTCGGCCGCACGGACCCGCCGTGGAGCCGGGCCGCGATGGCGGCCAGCTCGCCGGTGGCGGTCGAGACGACGGGTGCCGGGGGAGCTGGCGGCCCGGCGACGGATCGCGGTCCCGCCTGCCGCGGATCGGACGCCGCGGGCGCGGCCTCGGTCGGGACGGACTTGCCTCTGCGCCACCGGAACATGATCCACGGCCTCCCCGATCGCACCGCCGCGATCAGGATCATCATCGTGGGCGACACGCCCGGGTTGTCCCGCGACACGCCGGGGATCCCGGGCGTTGCCCCCGCGCGGGGGCGACGAAGACCGGCCTGCCGGCGGGTGCGCACGACGACGCGCGCACCCGCCGGATGCGCGCGTCGTCGTGGTTGGGCGGCTAGTTGCCGATCTGCCCGTCGCGCGAGTCCTCGATGACGGTGCCAACGGCGATCGCCACGGTGATGCCCCAGCTGAGCCACATGAGGCCGAGCTTCCAGTCGCGCGGACCCCGACGGGTCGTCTGGAGCGTGCTCCAGCCGCCGACGAGGGCGCTGAGGACGCTGCCGTTCAGGATGTACTTGCGCATGACACCTCCCAGTGTGCTTCCACGGTACCGGGATCCGACCGCCGAGTCCGTCGCCCGGTCGTGTGCGCGCGCTCCGAACCACGCGGCGTCCCCTTACCGCAGGCGGTGCGGACTCCCGGCGGCCGGTGAGTACAGTGATCGCGGATCAGACAGGAGGCGCCCGTGCGCACAGCCCTCATCGGGGTGGTGCTCCTCGTCGTCGGCGCCGTCGCCGTGGCCACCGGAGCCCTCCCGCTCGACGACCTCGGCGTCCTGTACGAGCGGGTCTGGCCGATCCTCCTCTTCGTGGTCGCCATCACCGTGGTCACCGAGCTCGCCAGCGAGGCGGGCCTGTTCACCTGGATCGCCGAGCGCGCCGCCGGCCTCGGCCGCGGACGCACGTGGGCCCTCTGGCTCGCGACCGTGCTCCTCGCCTGCCTCTGCACGATCTTCCTGTCGCTCGACACGACCGCCGTGCTGCTCACGCCCGTGGTCGTCGTGCTCGCCCGGCACTGCGGGCTCCCGCCGCTCCCGTTCGCACTGACCACCGTGTGGCTCGCCAACACCGCGTCGCTCCTGCTGCCCGTCTCGAACCTCACGAACCTGCTCGCGGAGCACGAGCTCGGCGGCCTCGGCCCCGCCGGGTTCGCGGCGCTCACGGTCGCGCCCGCGCTCGTCGCCATCGCCGTGCCCGTGCTCGCGATCCTCGTGATCCACCGCAAGGACCTCTTCACCCGCTACGAGGTCGGGGCACCGACCGCGCCGACCGACCGCGTGCTCCTCGTGGGCAGCGCTGTGGTCGTGGGGCTCCTCGTGCCCGCGCTCGTCTCGGGCGTCGAGGTGTGGATCCCCGCGCTCGCCGCGGCCGTCGTGCTCGCGATCCTCACGGCCGTCCGCCGGCCCCGCGTCCTCCGGCTCGGGCTTCTGCCGTGGCAGCTCGTGGTGTTCGCCTCGGGCCTCTTCATCGTGATGGAGGCCGCGCAGTCGCTCGGGCTCACCGCCGTGATGGCCGCCGTCTCGGGCCAAGGGCAGGACGCCGGGGCGCTCTTCCGGCTCGCGGGCGTCGCGACGCTCAGCGCCAACGCCGTCGACAACCTGCCGGCCTACCTCGCGCTCGAGCCGGTCGCGGGATCCCCGGAGCGGCTCGTCGCGATCCTCGTGGGCGTGAACGCCGGCCCGCTCATCACCCCGTGGGCCTCGCTCGCGACGCTGCTCTGGCACGAGCGGCTCGTGAGCATGGGGGTCCATATCAAGTGGTCGCGATACATGCTGCTGGGGCTCGTGGTCGCGCCCCTCACGGTCGGCCTTGCGATGCTCGCGTTCGTGCTCACGCACTGACCGGGCGGCCGCAGCTGGCAGGCCGCTGGCAGTCTGACCGATCGTGCAGGGACTGACCGATCGGTCGACATAGGCTCTCCGGGTGACCCGATCCCCCCGCGCATCCGCCGGCGACGAGCTCCGCACCATCGCGGCGGCGCGCTTCGCCCGCGACGGGTTCCAGGCCACCTCGCTGCAGCAGATCGCGGACGAGGCGGGCTACTCGAAGTCCAGCGTGCTCTACCACTTCGCCTCCAAGGAGGCGCTGCTGGACGCCCTGCTCGAGCCGACCATCGACGCGCTCGCCGGCGTCATCGAGCGCGCCGACTCCATCCGCGGGGACGAGGACGCGAGGCGCCAGTTCGTCGAGCGCTTCATCGACTTCCTCTTGCTGCACCGGCACGAGGTGGCGCTGTTCATCACGCAGGGCCGCTCGCTCGGGCACCTCGCGGTGATCGAGCGCGCCAACGACCTCGTGCGCACGCTCGGCGAGACCGCGGGCGCGCTCGACAGCACCCTCGACCAGCTGCGCTTCGGCGTGGCTCTCGGCGGCGCGGCGTACATCCTCGCCGCGAGCGACGACTGGTCCACCAACGAACCGCTGCCCGACGACGAGATCAGGGCTGCTCTCGTCGTGGTCGTGGGGGAGCTCCTCGCCCCCCTCGGCACTCGCTCCGCCTGATCCCCGCTCCGCACCAGCACGTCCCCACGCAAGGAGAGCCAGCCCATGGCCACGCTTCTGTACCGGCTCGGCCGGATCTCGTTCCTCCACCCGTGGCGCGTCGTCGCCGCGTGGATCCTCGTCCTCGGCATCCTGCTCGGCGGCGGCCTCGCGCTCGGCGGCAAGACCCAGGAGTCGTTCTCGATCCCGGGCACCGAGTCGCAGGAGGTCATCGACCGGCTCGCCGCCGTGTTCCCGCAGGCCGCGGGCGCGAGCGCGCAGATCGTGACCGAGGCACCGGCCGGCGCGAAGGTCACCGACGACGCCGACAAGGCCGCGATCGAGGCGACCGCGAAGGCCGCGGGCGAGGTCGACGGCGTCGCGACGGCGCTCTCGCCCTTCTCCGAGTACGCGAGCGACGCCGTGTCCGACGACGGCACCGTGGCGATCACGACCGTGCAGTTCTCCGGGCAGAGCGACCAGGTGACCACCGCGACGCTCGACGCGCTGAAGGAGTCGGCGCAGGCGGCCGAGGACGCGGGGCTCACGGTCTCGTTCGGCGGCCAGGTCTTCCAGGACATCCACTACGGAGTGACCGTGACGGAGGCGTTCGGCGTGCTCTTCGCGGGCCTCGTGCTCGTGCTCACCTTCGGCTCGATGCTCGCGGCCGGGCTGCCGCTCATCGGCGCGCTGGTCGGGGTGGCCGCGTCCGCGGGCGCGCTGCTGGCCGCGTCGAAGTTCGTCACGGTGTCGAGCGCGTCGCCGCTGCTCGCGGTGATGATCGGCCTCGCGGTCGGCATCGACTACGCGCTCTTCATCCTCATGCGGCACCGCACGCAGCTCGCCAACGGCATGCCCGTCGAGCGCTCGGCGTCGACCGCGGTGGCGACGGCAGGCAGCGCCGTGATCTTCGCGGGCGTGACGGTGATCATCGCGCTGCTGGGGCTCCTCGTGGTGCAGATCCCGTTCCTCACGGTGATGGGACTCGGCGCGGCGTTCGCGGTGCTGCTCGCCATGGGCGTCGCGACGACCCTGCTGCCGGCGATGCTCGGCCTCGCGGGGGAGCGCCTCCGGCCGAAGGAGGGCTCGCGGGCCGCCCGCCGCGCGAAGGCGCAGTCCGAGGGGACGCAGCGCACGCTCGGCGCGCGATGGGTGAAGATCGTCACGAAGGTGCCGATCATCCCCGTCGTGATCGTGATCGGCATCGCCGGCCTCCTCGCCGTGCCCGCGTCGCAGCTGCAGCTCGGGCTGCCGAGCGGGGCGACCGAGCCCGCCGGATCCACCAGCCGCGTCGCGTACGACACCGTCTCCGACGCGTTCGGACCGGGCCACAACGGGCCGCTCGTCGTGCTCGTCGACATCACGCAGACCACCGACCCGATCGGGGTGCTCGGGGAGATCGGCGACGAGATCCGCGGGCTCGACGACGTGGCCTTCGTCGGCACCGGCACGCCGAACCCGTCGGTCGACACCGCGATCATCCAGGTGCTGCCGGACAGCCCGCCCGAGTCCGCGGAGACGACCGCGCTCATGCAGTCGATCCGCGACCTCGCGCCCGGCCTCCACGACCGCTACGACACCCGTGTCTCCGTCACGGGCACGACCGCGGTGCAGAACGACATCTCGCAGCGGCTCGACCAGGCGCTCGTGCCGTTCGGCATCGTGGTGGTGGGGCTGTCGATCATCCTGCTGATGATCGTGTTCCGCTCGATCTTCGTGCCGATCAAGGCGGCCGTCGGCTTCCTGCTGAGCGTCGTCGTGTCGTTCGGCACCGTGGTCCTGATCTTCCAGGACGGCGCGTTCGCGGACGTCCTCGGGGTGACGCCGGGCCCGATCCTGAGCTTCATGCCGATCCTGCTCATGGCGATCCTGTTCGGGCTCGCCATGGACTACGAGGTGTTCCTCGTCTCCGGGATGCGTGAGGACTTCGTGCACCACGGCGATGCGAAGCGCGCCATCGTCACCGGCTTCTCGGGCGCGGCCCGCGTCGTGACGGCGGCCGCCCTCATCATGTTCTTCGTCTTCGCGGCCTTCGTGCCCGAGGGCGCGGGCGTGATCAAGACCATCGCGCTCGGGCTCGCGGTCGGCATCTTCTTCGACGCCTTCCTCGTGCGCATGACCCTGGTGCCCGCGGCCATGGCGCTGCTCGGGAAGCGGGCGTGGTGGATCCCGCGCTGGCTCGACCGGATCCTGCCCGACGTCGACATCGAGGGCGAGGGCCTCCGCGAGCGCCAGGACGACGTGGACTGGGCCCGGGCGTCCGGCGCCGCCGTCGCGACCGAGCGGCTCGTCGTGGGGGTGCCGGGCCGACGGCTCGCGCCCGTCGACCTCAGCGCACCGGCCGGATCCCTCGTGCTCGTCGAGGGCGACGTCGCCGACCGGCGCCTCCTCGGGGCGACGCTCGGCGCCCGGCTCGCGCCGCTGTCCGGCCGCGCGCACGTCGCCGGGCAC
>NZ_JAAVCB010000137.1:0-11659 GCF_014802555.1 Clavibacter sp.
ATCCGTCCGGCAGGGTCACGGGCGCGGGCGGCGTCGTGCCGTCGGGCAGCGCGGGCGGGGCGGGGCAGGTCGCGGTCGTGCCGCTCCCGGATCCGGCCTGGCCGCTGGTGTCGCCGCCGTTCCCGTCGGCGTACGCCGCCGAGGAGAACAGCGCGACGAGGCCGAGCGACGCGCCCGCGATGCCGACGGCGATGCCCGCGCGACGCTTCCGCGGGGCGGGCGTCGGGGTACCGGGCGTCCGCGCGCCCGGCCCCTTCTCGAAGACGGTAATGGTGTCGTCCATGGTGGTCCTTCCGTGTCCGCCGCGGCGCGGGTGCGCCGGCGGTCGTGGATCCAGGCTCGGCAGCGGATCTGAAGTCCTCCTTAAGTTCCGCGGCCCCAGCTGACATGGGCCCGGGATCGCCCATCCGCGGCTCCTACAGTCGGGGCATGCTCCCTCCCGCACGCGTCCTCGTGGTCGAGGACGACCAGGCCATCCGCGCCGCCGTCGTCTCCACCCTCACCGCCGAGCGCTTCGTCGTCCGCGGCCTCGCGTCCGGCGTCGAGCTCGAGGAGGAGGTCAAGGGCTTCCTGCCCGACCTCGTGGTGCTCGACTGGATGCTCCCCGGGCCGAGCGGCATCCAGCTGGCCGAGCGGATCCGCCGCTGGAGCGACGCGGGCGTCATCATGCTCACCGCGCGCGACGCCGTCGAGGACCGCCTGCGCGGCTTCGGCCATGGCGTCGACGACTACATCGTGAAGCCGTTCGCGCTCGCCGAGCTGGTGGCGCGGGTCGGCGCGGTGCTGCGGCGGCGCGGGCGGCTCGCGTCCGTGGTGGAGATCGGCGACCTGCTCGTGGATCCTGACGCAGGGCTCGCCCGGCGCGGCGGCGAGCCGCTCGAGCTGACCTCGATCGAGTTCCAGCTGCTCGCCTACCTCGCCGCCCACCGCGGCCGCACGCTCTCGAAGACGCAGCTGCTCACGCAGGTGTGGGGCTACGACCACGCCGACCCGAACCTCGTCGAGGTCCACATCAGCGCGCTGCGCAAGAAGATGGAGGCGCACGGTCCGCGGCTCCTCCACACCGTCCGCGGGCTCGGGTACCGGGTGGAGGCGTGAGGGCGCGCTCCCGCATCGCAGCCCCGGACGCGCCGCTGCGCACCGGATCCCTCCGCACCCGCACCGTGCTCGCGGTGCTCGCGCTCCTCGCCGTGCTGCTCGTGGCGCTGTCGCTCACCGTGCAGGCGATCCTCGGTGCGCAGCTGCGGCAGCAGATCCAGGACCGGCTGGCCGACCGCGCATCCGCCGCCGCCGCGCTCGTGGGCGTGCTCGACGACGACGCGCTCGCGGAGCGGCTGAGCGCGCAGGGCGTGGCCGTGCAGATCACGAGCCCGGATGGCGGGGCGGTCTCGGCGCGGCCCGGCCGGGATCCGCTCGGCGCCACGCTGCCCGGGCCGGATCCGCTGGGCTCCGCACCCGGCCCCGCCACGACCGCGACGCCCACCACGCGCGCCGACGCCGTGACCGTCACCTCGAGCGCCGTCAGCTCGTCGGACGGCGCCCTCACCCTCCGCTCCGACCTCAGCGACGGCACGGTGCTCGAGCTGGCGGCGGGCACCGGATCCGTGGACGACACGCTCGCTTCCCTCCGCGGGATCCTCGCGGTCGCCTCCCTCGCGTTCCTCCTGCTCGCGGCGGTCGCGCTCGTCGTCGTGGTGCGCCGGACCCTGCAGCCCCTCGAGGACATGACGGGCGTCGCGCGCTCCATCGGCCGCGGCGACCGCGGCCGCCGCCTCCGCCCCACCCGGCCCGGCACGGAGCTCGGCCGCACCGCGACCGCGTTCGACGAGATGCTCGACGACATCGAGCACGCGGAGCGCCAGGCCCTCGCGGCCGAGGCGCGCATGCGCGCCTTCGTGGCGGACGCGGCGCACGAGCTGCGGACGCCGGTCGCCGGGATCCGCGCCTCCGCCGACGCCCTCGTCCGCACCGATCCGAGCGCCGAGGAGCGCGAGCGCCTGTCGGTGCACGTGGTGCGCGAGGCGATACGCGCGGGCCGCCTGGTCGACGACATGCTCATGATGGCCCGGCTCGACGAGGGCCTCTCGGTCGAGGGCCGGCCCGTGCGCGTGCCCGCCGCGGTCGAGCAGGCGGTCGCCCAGCAGCAGGCGCGCACGCCCGACACGCGCGTCGTCGCCGACGTGCGCGTCGTCGCCGACGTGCGCGGCGCTCCCCCGGCGGTGCGCGCGGATCCCGACCGGCTCGCGCAGATCCTCGACAACCTCCTCCAGAACGCGGCCCGCTACGCCCGATCCGAGGTGCGCGTCGAGGCCGAGGCGGCCGACGACGGATCCGTGCGCATCACGGTCGCCGACGACGGCCCCGGCGTCCCCGACGCCGACCGCGAGCGCATCTTCGACCGCCTCGTGCGCCTCGACGCCGGCCGCGACCGCCAGGACGGCGGCGCGGGCCTCGGCCTCCCCATCGCCCGCGCCCTCGCCCGCGCCCAGGGCGGCGACCTGGTGTGCTTGTCCGCGGAGCCGGGCGCGGGCGCGCGCTTCCGGGTGACGCTGCCGGTGGATCCTGCGATGTGACACGGCTCTCGGTGACCGTCAGTGCGTGAGACCCCCTGTCAATCCCCGAGGACGAAGCAGGCCCCTTCGTGACGGAGCATGTCGAACGGCGTGGTGCAGTCGACGCCCAACGCCGCGCACGCATCAGGGATCTTCACCTTGCTCCGACGGTTCGGTTCCGACCGCTCCATGGTGACCACGGTCAGCTGATGCGCATGCGCGAACGCGACGAGCTGGTAATCCGCCACGGAGAGGAACTCCTGGGATGCGGCATCGGTGTATCCGGCGCCGAGGACCCAGCCCGCCAGCGCGCCGAGGCTCGGCGCGCACGCCTGATCCATGGCGACGAAGAGACGCGGGTGCTCCTTCGCCCACTCAGAGAGGTCGTCCTCGCCCGCGGCGATCTCGTCGCGGATGGGGATGATGCTGACGAGCTGTCCCGCGAGGAACGTCCGCTCGAGCCAATGCCAGAACGCCGGCACGAAGTCGAGTCCGTAATGCGCACGATGCGACTGGATGAAGACGTTCGCGTCGAGGACGTACATCACGCCACCCCGAGCCTCTCCGCCATCTCCGTGAAGGTCGCGTGCTTCCGCGTATCGAGGAGACGGAACGCATCCCGGTACAGTGTGCGACCCTCCATGGTGTCGACGATGACGCCACGTGCGAAGGCATGGCCGATGTGACGCAGGTGGGTGTTGTAGTAGTTCCCCCCGTCGCTTCGGCTGGCGACCTCCAGGTCAGCCAGTTCCCGCCCCCGGATCTCCTCGGTGACGTAGCGCCGACGGAACTCATCCCACGGGAGCAAGCCCGTGTCGAAGAGCCGGTGCAGCACGACGAGGGCGCTCACCCGGTACCGCTTCGTCAGGAGCTCGATGGATGGGTCCTTCGCGTCGCCCGAGTAGGCCCGCTCCAGATCGGCGCGGGGCACCAGCACCTCGGCGGCCACTGCGTTCGCCCATCTCTCCTCTGCGTGGACTGCCGGGGAATCGAACTCGATGTCGGAGAGCGCGCTCTGGCCCGCCCAGATGTGTGCCAGTTCGTGCATGAGCGTGAACAGCTGCGCCGTCTTCGCATCGACGCCGTTGACGAAGACGACCGGCGCGCGAGGGTCGGTCAACGCGAAACCACGGAACTCGTCGATCGTGAGCTTTCGATGGGTGTTGGACCCGACGATGCCGGACACCATGACGAGGACGCCCAGTCCCTCGACCAGATCGATGGCGGTGCGCAGGGCGTCCCCTCGGCGCCGTGCCTCCACCGTGAAGCCCAGCCGGCTCCTGATGTCGGCGGCGACGGCGAGCGGATCCGTGTCGCGATTCACGGAGCCCACGAATGGCAACTCCTGCTGACCCCTATCGCGCGCATGATCGCGGAACCAGTCCTGACGTCGTTGTGCCAGATGGATGGTGTCGAGTAGCTCGGGGCTCGGCTTTCGCACCCCCGCATCGCGGATGGTACGGAGGTCCGGGATGGGCACTTCCTCGCGGGGAGGTCGAGGGAGGAAGAGATATCCGAGCGGGACATGCGCCGCTCGGGCGAACGTCTCCAGCTGGCGGAAGGTGGGCGCTCCGTCGCCGTCCGCCCACCGACGGAACTGCGGATACTTCGCTGACTCCGGGTCCATGCGAGAACGCTCGAGCGCCCAGCCGATCATCTCCGGACGCACCGGTACGTGTGTGACCACGGTGCCCCTCTCGCGCGATGGGTCGAATGTACACAGCGCCGCCGACCGCGGGCAGGACGACGCGGGCATGTCGCAGCCCACGGCGCGGTCGCGCACCTGTGCAGGACCCGCCCCCGGCCTACGCTGACGACATGAGCACCGACGCCCACGCCCCGCGCCCCCTGTCCGAGCATCGGCCCGAGGATGCGGAGGACCTGACGATCGAGGTCCCGGCGGCGCGGCTGTCGGCGGTGCGCGTGCCCGCCCGCACCGGGGATCCGGCCACCGCGCCCGTCGCGCTGCTCGTGCCCGGCTTCACGGGATCGAAGGAGGACTTCCTCCCGGTCATGGGCCCGCTCGCCGACCGCGGCTTCACGGTGGTGGCGTTCTCGCAGCGCGGGCAGTGGGGATCCACCGGCCCCGGCCAGGCCGAGCCGCCCGTCGACGCGACCGGCTACGAGCTCGAGACCCTCGGCCAGGACGTGCACCACGTGGTCGACGCGCTCGCGGGCGTCGGCGGACCCGGCGGCCGGCACGTCGCGGCCGACACGGAACGCGTCGCGCCCCTCGGACCCGTGCACCTCCTCGGCCACAGCTTCGGCGACGTCGTCGGCATGCAGGCCGTGATCCGCGACCCCGGCCGCTTCGCCAGCTACACGCACTGGAACTCGGGCCCCCGCAGCCGCGGCGAGCGCGCCGAGCAGATCGACGCCGTCCGCGCGTCGGGCAGCGCCGGGCTCTGGCCGCTCTGGTTCCTGCCCGAGCAGCTCGACGGCGACGACCCCGAGGTCGCGTGGTTCCGCACGCGCCTGTTCGGCACGGCGTCGGCGCAGCTCCTCGGCGCGCTCCAGATCATGCAGGCGCAGACCGACCGCGTCGACGAGCTGCGCGCCACGGGGATCCCCGTGCTCGTCTCCCACGGCGACGCCGACGACGCGTGGCCCCAGGACTGGCAGCGCGACATGGCCGAGCGCGCGGGCGCCCGCTACGAGGTCGTCGCCGACGCCGGCCACTCCGCCCAGGTCGACCAGCCGGAGGCGAGCGCGGACCTCCTCGCGGACTTCTGGCGGAGCACGGTGCCGACCGCCTGAGCCGCAGGTCGGGTGGCTCGCCTCCGTCAGGACAGCCGGCCCGTGTCCTCCTGGAACCATCGGATCAGCTCGCGGAGCGCGGGCCGGATGGCGTCGTCCGGACGCTCGCCCTCCAGGTCGTCGAAGGTGTCGCGGTAGCCGGGGATCCGCTCGGCCACGCGGGCGTCGTACTTCGCCATGCCCATGGTCCAGTCGGGGAACTGCCGCTCGGTGATGCGCTCCTCCATCAGCGTGGAGATGCGACCGTGGCGGTCGTCGGCGAGGATCGCCTCCATGCGCTCCCGGACGTCGGCGTCCTCGCCCTCGATCAGCTGCAGGAAGCGTCCCTGCCGGTGGACGAGGAGACCGGTGAGCCCGTGCGCCGCGTTGGTCGCGCGGCTCTGCGCGAGGAGCTGGGCGAGGTCCATGTCGTCGAAGGACCGCTCGGCGGTGCTGGAGTAGACGATGCAGAGCATGGGGTCCTCACCGGTGCGCGGGGCCGCGCGTCCTCGGGCGGGACCGGATCCCGCCGCCCCTCCAGCCTGGTCCTCCGTCGCCCCGGCGACCAGGCCGACCCAGGATCCATCGCTCGCCGGATGCCGTCGGCGCGACCTCCGCCGTAGGTTGCGGCCATGATCATCTGGCTGAACGGCACGCACGGGGTGGGCAAGACGACGACGGCGGGGCTCGTGCAGGAGCGGATCCCCGACAGCCGCCTCCTCGACGCCGAGAAGGTCGGCGAGGTGCTCATGGACATCCGCCCGCCGCTCCCCCAGCTGGACGACTTCCAGCACTGGACCCCGTGGCGCCCGCTCGTCGTCGAGACCGCGCGCCGCGTGCTCGAGTACACGGGCGGCACCCTCGTGATGCCCATGACGGTGCTCGTCGAGGCGTACTGGCGCGAGATCAGCGGGGGCCTCGCCGCGCACGGGATCCCGATCCGCCACTTCGTGCTGCACACGGACACCGACACGCTCCGGGATCGCATCCAGCACGATCCCGACGTCGGCCCGTCCGCCTTCCGCTTCTCCCGCGTGGAGCCGTACGCGGAGGCGGCTCGCACGTGGCTGCACGCGGAGGCGGAGGTGGTCGACACGACGCGCATCACGCCGGAGCAGGCGGCGGATCGCATCGCGACCGCGGTCCTCGCGGGAGTGCCTGGCGCCTGATCCGCGTCAGGCCCGGTCGTGCAGCGTCACGTGGTAGCCGTCCGGGTCCGCGAACGTGAAGGTGCGGCCGAACGGCCCGTCGAACGGCGCCGTCACGATGCGGTGCCCGTCCGCGACGAGCGCGTCGTGGATCGCCTGCACGTCCGTCGCGTGCAGCCAGATGGCCGCGCCGATGCCCGGCTGGGGGGTGCCTGCGATGTCGGTGCCGGGGACCATGTCGCGGAGCGCGAACGCGATGGGCGTCGTGGTGAAGACGACGGCGTGCGGGGGTCCGGCGGGCGAGCGCACGAGACCGAGGTACCGCTCGTAGAAGACTCGCGACGCGTCGAGGTCGGTGACCTGGAGCGAGATGAAGTCGGGGCCGGTGACGGGCATGGTGCCTCCTGCGTTCGATGTCAGATGCCTGACATATGGAAGCGTATGTCAGAATGCTGACATGAGTCAAGGCGATGACGGCATCGATCTCCCCACCTCGCTCGGCTACCTGCTGAAGGAGGCGGCGAGCGCCCTGCGTCAGGCGATGGAGGAGGCGCTGCGCCCCCTCGGGATGACGATCACGCACTACTCGTGCCTGGAGCTCCTCGCCCAGCGCCCCGGATCCTCGAACTCCGACCTCGCCCGCGGCGCCTTCGTGACGCGCCAGTCGATGAACGTGCTGCTGCAGACCCTCGAGCGCGACGGATCCGTGACGCGCCCCGCCGAGGAGGCCGTCGGCCGCGTGCAGCCCACGCGCCTCACGGCGAAGGGCCGCCGCGACCTGGCGAAGGCGAGCGCCGCGGTGCGCGCGGTCGAGCTGCGGATGCTCGGCGACCTCAGCGACGCCGACCGGGAGGCGGCCACGCGGATCCTGCGCGGCATGGTCCGCTCCTTGCGCGACGGCGGGGAGTGACCCGCTAGCGGATCACCGCTCGACGACGAGCCGCCGCAGCTCCGCCGACGACACGTACCCGAAGCGGTGCAGCTCGCGCCAGGCCGCGACGTACTGCTCCTGGCCCATGTCGAGATCCGCCTGGAGGCGCTCGCGGTTCATGGTGCGTGCGTCCGCGCGGCTGAGGAAGCGCGCGAGGTCCGACGCGTCCGTGCCGAGGCGGGCGTCGTCCTGCCAGCCGTCGTGGATCAGGGTCAGGCCTCGAGGAGGTCGTGCAGCACGACGACCTGCTCGCGCTCCGGGCCCACGCCGATGGCGGAGATGCGGGCGCCGCTCATGCGCTCGATGGCCGTCACGTAGTCCTGGGCGTTCTTCGGCAGGTCCTCGAAGCGGCGGCAGCCCGTGATGTCCTCCTGCCAGCCCGGGAACTCCTCGTAGATCGGGGTCGCGTGGTGGAAGTCGGACTGCGAGACGGGCACCTCGTCGTGGCGCACGCCGTCGACGTCGTAGGCGACGCAGACCGGGATGGTCGCGAGGCCCGAGAGCACGTCGAGCTTGGTGAGCACGAAGTCGGTGACGCCGTTGATGCGGGCGGTGTAGCGCGCGATGGGCGCGTCGTACCAGCCGCACCGGCGCGGGCGGCCGGTGGTGGTGCCGAACTCGAAGCCCTTGGCGCGGAGGTACTCGCCCGACTCGTCGTGCAGCTCCGTGGGGAAGGGGCCGGCGCCGACGCGGGTCGTGTACGCCTTGACGACCGCGATGATCCGCTCGAGCCGGTTCGGCGCGACGCCGGATCCCGTGGCCGCGCCGCCGGACGTGGCGCTCGACGACGTGACGAACGGGTACGTGCCGTGGTCGATGTCGAGCATCGTGGCCTGGCCGGCCTCGAACAGGACGGTCTTGCCCTCGTCGAGCGCGGCGTTGAGCTCGAGCGACGCGTCGCCCACCATCGGGCGGAGGCGCTCGACGTAGGAGAGCAGGCTCTCCACGATCTCCTCGGCCGAGATGGCGCGGCGGTTGTAGATCTTCACGAGCATGTGGTTCTTGGCGTCGAGGGCCGCCTCGACCTTCTGGCGGAGGATGTTCTCGTCGAAGAGGTCCTGGATCCGGATGCCGACGCGGTTGATCTTGTCCGCGTACGTGGGCCCGATGCCGCGGCCGGTGGTGCCGATCTGGCGCTTGCCAAGGAAGCGCTCGGTCACCTTGTCGATGGTGCGGTGGTAGTGGGTGATGACGTGCGCGTTGGCGCTCACGCGGAGCTTGGAGACGTCGACGCCGCGGGCGGCCAGCGCGTCCAGCTCGTGGAATAGCACCTCGATGTCGACGACGACGCCGTTGCCGATGACGGGCACGACGCCCGGCGTGAGGATGCCCGACGGCAGCAGGTGCAGCGCGTACTTCTCGTCGCCGACGACGACCGTGTGGCCGGCGTTGTTGCCGCCGTTGAACTTCACGACATAGTCGACGCGGCTGCCGAGGAGGTCGGTCGCGCGTCCCTTGCCCTCGTCACCCCACTGGGCTCCGATGATCACTACTGCGGGCATGGCTCACTCCTCGTCGGGGCGGGTCGGTCGGGGTGGATCGGGTGGCGTGCGGCGGTGCGGGCGGTGCGGTGTGGCGGTGGATCAGTCCTGGCCGCGGATGACGATGGCCTCCGTGGGCGGGAGCGCCCCGGCGGTGGCGGCCTCGATGTGGCCGGCGGCCGTGGGATCCGCGTCGCGCAGGAAGGCGGAGAGGCGCGAGACCTCCTCCTCCTCGCCGATGGCGGCGGCCGCGCGGCGCAGAGCGTAGAGGGAGCGGAGGACGCCGCGGTTCGGCTCGTGGCTCCACGGCACGGGGCCCTGGCCCTTCCATCCGGACTTCCGCAGCGAGTCGAGGCCGCGGTGGTAGCCGACGCGCGCGAAGGCGTACGAGGCGATGCGGTCGCCCTGCACGTATGCGGAGTCCGACAGCAGCGCCCAGACGAGCGACGACTGCGGGTGGTCGGCGGCGATGGCGCCGAGGGTGTCGTGGTGGCCGTCGGCATCCTGGATGCGGGCGGCGACCTCGGGCTCGTCGGCCAGGCGCGTCTCGGGCACGCCGAGCAGGTTCTCTCCAGTCACACTCGATCCTACCGCGAGGGTGTCGCGGGACTCCCGGGCACGAGCGATCCCGACCGGCCCGGCCATGTCGGCCCCCTCGGGTAGGGTGACGGGCACCGCAGCCCGCCCCGAGGAAGGACCCGCGTGCGCATCCTCCACACGAGCGACTGGCACCTTGGGCGCACCCTCCACGGCGAGGACCTGCACGCGCACCACGCCGCGTTCCTCGACCACCTCGTCGAGGTCGTGCGCGAGCGGGAGGTCGACGTGGTGCTCGTCGCGGGTGACGTCTACGACCGCGCGGTGCCGGGTGTGCCCAGCGTGCGGCTGCTCGGGGACGCGCTCGCGCGGCTGAGCGCGCTCGCGACCGTCATCGTCACGCCCGGCAACCACGACTCGGCCGCACGCCTCGGGTTCGCGTCGGCGCTGCTGCGGGACGGGCTGCGGATCCTCGCGTCGCCGGAGGCGCTCGACGTGCCCGTCGTGATCGAGGACGCGCACGGGCCGGTCGCGATCTACGGGGTGCCGTACCTGGATCCGGAAGCCGTGCGCGCGACGCTCGCCGCGCCCGGGTCGCCTCCTCTCCCCCGCTCGCACGAGGCCGTGCTGGGCGCCGCGATGGAGCGGGTGCGCGCCGACGCCGCCGGCCGACCCGGCGCGCGCGTCGTCGTCGTCGCGCACGCGTTCGTCACCGGAGCCGAGCCCAGCGAGAGCGAGCGCGACATCCGCGTGGGCGGGTTCGACCAGGTGCCGGCGGTGGTGTTCGCCGGCGCGGACTACGTGGCGCTCGGGCACCTGCACGGGGCGCAGGAGGTGCGGGCGGGATCCGCGCGGCCGCGCATCAGGACTCCGCGCATCAGATACTCCGGCTCGCCGCTCGCGTTCTCGTTCGGGGAGCGCATGCAGCGGAAGTCGAGCGCGCTCGTGGAGCTGGCCGCCGACGGATCCACGACGGTCGAGCTGATCCCGGCGCCCGTGCCGCGGCGGCTCGCGGAGGTCACGGGGACGCTCGCGGAGATCGTCGACGGGCGGCACGCCGACCTCGCCGACGCGTGGCTGCGCGTGCACGTGACCGATCCCGTGCATCCGGCGCACCTCGTGGCGCGCGTGCGGGAGGCGCTGCCGCACGCGCTCGTGGTGCTGCACGAGCCCGAGGGGCGGGTCGAGGGCGTGCGGTCGCGCGTGGTCGACGCGACGACGGATCCGCTCGAGGTCGCCGCCGACTTCGTGGAGTACGCGACCGGAGCGGCCCCGACCGAGGCCGAGGCGCTCGTCATGCGGCAGGCGTACGAGCAGGCCCTGGCCGCGGACCGGAGCGCCTGATGGACCTGCACCGGCTCACGCTCCAGGCGATCGGCCCGTTCGCGGACGAGCACGTCATCGACTTCGCCGAGCTGGGGCGGTCGGGGCTGTTCCTGCTGGAGGGGCCCACGGGATCCGGCAAGTCGACGCTCATCGACGCCGTGGTGTTCGCGCTCTACGGGTCGCTCGCGAGCGAGGGGTCGAGCCGCGACCGGCTGCACAGCCACCACGCGTCACCCGGTGTGGAGCCGTACGTGGAGCTGGTGTTCGAGACGGCCGCGGGGATCCACCGGGTGCGCCGGAGCCCGCAGCACCAGCGCCCGAAGGCCCGCGGCACCGGCACCACGAACCAGAACGCGGCGGCCACGCTCGTGCGGCTCTCCTCGCCGGACGCCGACGCGGGCGAGGTCGTCGGCACCAGCACGCAGGAGGTGGGCACGGAGATCCAGCGCATCGTCGGGCTCACGCGCGCGCAGTTCGTGCAGACGGTCGTGCTGCCGCAGGGCGAGTTCGCCGAGTTCCTGCGCTCCACGGGCGAGCAGCGGCGGCTCGTGCTGCAGTCGCTGTTCGGGACGGCCGTCTACGACCGGACGGCGAAGCAGCTCGCCGAGATGCGCACGGCCGCGAAGGCGCGCACCGACGCAGCCGACGCGAGGGTCGCCGAGGCGCTCACGGGGCTGCGCGAGGCGACGCGGGTGGATGCGCTGGAGGTCGCCGACGCCCCCGACACCGTGCGCCTGCTGGCCGAGCTGGCCGACGCGGCGGAGGAGGCGCGCACGGATCACGAGCGTGCACGGCAGGACGCGGCGACCGCGCTCGCCGACGCCGAGCGGGTGTCCCGGGCGCTCGACCGGCGGCGGGCGCTGATCGCGCGCGAGGAAACCGTGCGGGCGGAGGCGGCGGAGATCGCGGGCCTTGCGCGACGCGTGGAGGAGGCGCGACGCGCGGCGG
>NZ_JAAVCB010000138.1:0-13298 GCF_014802555.1 Clavibacter sp.
CGGCGGGGGACGCGGTGCCCGGCCGCGGCGGACGGACGCTCGCGCGGCTCGGGCGCGGGCTGCGGCACGGCGGGCGCCTCGGGCTCGTCCATGAGCGCGATCGCCTCGTCGACGGGAAGCATGCGCAGCACGCCGGGCAGGCCGGAGAGCTCGGCGAGGGAGCGCATGCACGCGTCGCAGCCCTCGAGGTGGGCCTCGAAGAGCGCGCGGTCGGTGGCGCTCAGGCTGCCGAGCACGTATGCGGCATCCCACTCGTGGATGTCGTCGGCGCGGTCGTTCATCGGGTGACTCCTCGTTCCTGCAGGGCGAGCCGGAGCGCCTTGAGCGCGTAGTGGAGGCGGGACTTGATAGTGCCGGGCGGGACGCCCTCGCGTTCGGCGGTCTCCGCGACCGACCGGCCCAGGTGGTAGCAGCTGACGACCGCGCGGCGGTGCTCGGCGGAGAGCGACGCGAGCGCCTCGGCGACGAGCAGGCGGTCGATGATGGCGTCGGAGGCGTCGGCGACGGGATCCTCGGGGAGGGTGTCCGTCGGTGTCTCGCGGCCGCGCCAGGCGCTGCGCCGGTCGTCGATCACGAGGTTGCGCACCACGGTGAAGAGCCAGCGGCGGGCGGACTCGTCGTCCTCCGCGAGGATCGCGGGCGAGCGCCAGGCCCGCAGCAGCGCCTCCTGCACGACGTCCTCGGCGAGCGCCGGATCCCCCGTCAGCCGCAGCGCGTACCGCTGCAGCGCGGGTGCGTGCGCGTCGTGCAGCGCCCGCATGCGTGCCGTGCTCTCCGTGGTCATCCGTGCCTCCTCCCTCCACGACGAGATGGACGGCCGGAAGGTTCACCGCTCGGGGGAATCATCCCAGGGATCACCTCGACGACCCCTGGCCGGCCGGTGACGACCGCCGTCGCCTGCGGTCGCCCGCCCTACATGCGCACGATCACGTTCCCGCGGAATTCTCCGCGCAGCAGGCCGTCGAGCGCCCCGGGCGCCGCCGCGATCCCGCCCTCCACGATCGTGTGCGGGAAGACGATGCGGCCCTCCCACAGCCAGCGCGCGTAGTGCTCGTCCCACGCCCGGATCTGCTCGGCGGTGTGGTGCGTCGAGAACGGCCGGATCTCGAGCTGCTTCACGATCGCCGTCATCACGTCGAGCCGGGGCATACCGCCCTGACCTCCGTCGATCTGCCCGGCCAGCGCACCGCAGAGCGCGAAGCGCGCACCCGGCGCCGCGGCCTGCACCGCCGCCTCGAACTGCGGTCCGGCAACCGTGTCGAACAGCACGTCGATGCCGTCGGGCGCCAGCTCGCGGAGCCGCGCGAGCACGTCCTCCCGGCGGTGGTCGATGGCCGCGTCGAAGCCGAGCTCGTCGACCAGCCAGGCGGCCTTCGCGGCCGACCCGGTGGATCCGATCACCGTGCTCGCCCCGCGGGCCCGCGCGATCTGCCCCGCGAGGGAGCCGACCCCGCCCGCCGCGCCGGTCACGAACACGACGTCGCCATCCCCGACCCGGGCGACGTCGACCATGCCGTGGAACGCGGTGACGCCCTGGTTGAGCACGTGCTCCGCGCCCGGCAACCGGTCGACCGGCACCGGCCAGAAGGATCCGGCGCTCCCGACGACCTCCTCGCGCCACCCGCTCATGTGCGTCACCACGGTTCCGACCGGCATGTCGGACGCGGACTCGACCACCGTCCCCGTCGCCCCGCCCCACAGCGGCCGGTCCCGCTCGTAGGCGGGCATGGGGAGGCCCGGCGCCGGGCTCATGAGATCCGCCATCACGGCGGTGACCTGCATGGAGTCGGTGCGCACGCGCACCTCGCCGTCCGGGAGCGGCAGGACGGGGACCTCCCGGAGCGCCACGCAGGAGGAGGGCGCCTCTCGGTGGTCACCCCGATGCCGGGCGAGCACGACCTCGGTCGTCGTCCTCGGGGGATGGTTCGTCGTCATGCGGATCTCCTCGTCGTCGCACCCGGCGAACCGCCGGGATGCTGCGACGCTAGGGAGGGATCCGGACAGCAGCTGTCCGGGACGCGACCCAGGGTGGTGCCATGCGCGACGCTTCGGAACGGCTCCTCCGGCTCCTCGCCCTGCTCCAGCGTCACCGCACGTGGAACGCGGAGCAGCTCGCGGCCGAGCTCCGGGTCACCGACCGCACGATCCGACGCGACGTCGGCCGACTGCGCGCGCTCGGGTACCCCGTCACGAGCGCGACCGGCGTGGACGGCGGGTACGAGCTGGCCGCGGGCGCGTCGCTCCCGCCGTTGACGCTGGATCCCGTCGAGGCGGTGGCCGTGTTCGTCGCCCTCCGCGACGCGTCCGCCGCGGGCGACGCGGAGCATTCCGCCGCCGCGCGGAGGGCACTCGACAAGGTCGTCCGCGTCCTCCCCGAGCAGGCGCGCGCCGCCGTGGGGGCGATGTCGCACCACTCGACCGCCGTGGACATCGGGCACGCGATCGGGCCGGTGGACGAGCCGGCATCGGCGACGACGCTCGAGGTGCTCGCCCGCGCCTGCCGCACCCGTCGGCAGGTCACCTGCGACTACGAGCGGGGCGACGGACGCCGCGGTCCGATGGTCCTGGAGCCGCGGCACCTCGTCCGGACCATGGACCGCTGGTACCTGCTGGCGTACGTGACGGGAGCGGAGTCGTGGCGGACCCTCCGCGTGGACCGCATGAGCGACGTGGCGGCGACGACCGTGCCGAGCCGGCCCCGCGCCGATCCCGCCGACGACCTCGACGCGCTCGTGGTCGATGGCATCCGTTCCCGCATGCAGCGCGTCACCGGCGTCGTCCGCGTGCACGCGCCCGCGTCGGAGATCGCCCACTGGATCTCCCCGGCGTGGGGCACGGTCACGGCCGAGGGCCCCGACTCGTGCCTGGTCGCCGGCGGTGCGGACAGCCACGGGTCCATGGCCAGGTGGCTCCTGCTGCTCGACCGGCCGCTCACCGTCATCGGGCCTCCCGAGCTGGCCGCGGCGTTCGTCGCGGTCGCCGCCGAGGCCGCGAACCTGGCAGGAACCTGAACCCGTGAACCGTTCCCGGGGCTGGTCCGTCGTCCCTGATGTCGGCGCAGCATCGAGCGGCGATCAGTTGAGCACCATCCGGATCAGGAGACCCCCATGCAGAAGAAGACCAAGATCATCGTCGGCACGAGCGCGGCCGTGGTGGTCGTGCTCGGTGTCAGCGCCGCCGCGTTCGACCCCGCCTTCTACCGCGACGTGATCGTCGGCGCCCCCGCGGCCGCCCCGTCCGTCTCGGCCGCCCCCGCCGACTCCACGCTCGACACGAGCAACCTGTCCGGCGAGTGGCAGATCGGCACCGGCAGCACCGCCGGCTACCGCGTCGCCGAGGTGCTCAACGGCACCGACGTCACCGTCGTCGGCAAGACCGAGGACGTGACCGGATCCATCACGGTCGACGGATCCACCCTCTCGGCCGCGACCGTGAAGGTCGACGTCGCGAGCATCGCCACCGACGCGGCACCCCGCGACGAGTACTTCCGCAGCACCGCCATGGAGGTCTCGAAGTACCCCGACGCGACCTTCACGCTGACCCAGCCCGTCGACGCGGCCGTGCCCGCGAGCGGTCAGGTCGCGACGGTCGACGCGACGGGCGAGCTCACCATGCACGGCGTCACGCAGACCGTCACCGTGCCGCTGCAGGCCGCGCTCACGGACGACGGCGTGCAGGTGAGCGGATCCATCCCCGTCACCTTCTCCGACTACGGCGTCGAGGCCCCGAGCCTCGGCTTCGTCAGCGTCCAGCCCCAGGGAACCGTCGAGTTCCTGGTGAAGGCCACGCCCGCGAAGTAGCCGCGGACCGGCCCACAGGGCCGCCCCGGTCGAGGGGAGGAGGAGCGCAATCGGGTCGCTCCTCCTCCCCTTCCGCATGTCCGGGTACGGGCCGGACGCCGGGCGGGCCCGGCGAGCCGCGAGGGGTCGTCCGTGATCAGTGCGCGTGCAGCACGGCCCACGCGATGAGACCGTCGATGCGGCGGATGTCCGCGCCCTTGCCGAGCTTCACCTTGATGTGCCCGGCGCGCGTCCAGAGCTCGAGCTCCGCGTCGAGGTCGAAGGTCCCGGCGTTCTCGGTCGACCACATGTTGATCGAGCTGTAGGGCAGCGAGTACAGCTCCACCTTCTTGCCCGTGATCCCCTGGGCGTCGCGCACGATGAGGCGCTTCGTCGTGAAGGTGGCCGAGTCCCGGAAGGTGCGGAACGAGGCGACGGCCTGCTCGCCCTCCACCAGCAGCTCGTGCACGTCGGCGGGGACGGGGATCTCGGCGGCGAGGGTCCAGGTCACGAGGGGCGCGGTGGCTTCCATGCCACGATCGTGGCAGCTGGGCGCCCGCCACGGCTGGCCCCCGTCAGGGCCGTCGGTCGACGGCGGACGCCGGTGCGCGGGTCAGGCGGCGAGCGCGTCGCGCAGCAGGCGCACGTACGGCAGGCGCTCCTCGGGCGTGGCGAATCCGGGCAGCGGCGCGGATCCGTACAGGTCGTCGCCCTCCGCGCGCGGGAAGACGTGCACGTGCAGGTGCCACACGTCCTGGCCGCCCGCGGTCTCGTCGTGCTGGCGGATCGAGATGCCCGCGCAGTCGTATGACGCGCGCATCGCGACCGCGACCTCCTGCACGAGGTCCATCACGGCGTGCAGGTCGGCGGGTGCGACGGAGTAGAGGTCGCGGACGTGGACCCGCGGGATCACCAGGGCGTGCCCGCGGTTGCGCGGCCACCAGCGCGGCGCGATGACGGCCACCGCCCGCTCGCGCTCGGCGACGACGTCCTGACGCAGCGGCGCGACCAGCGGCTCGTCGCGGAGCAGCGCGCAGAACGGGCAGGGGCTCGGGTCGGGCATGCGGCGAGGCTAGCGGCCGCGCGCGGACGGACAGCCGGGAGGTCGTGCCGCCGGGTCAGGGTCGCGCGGACGCCTCGAGCAGCGACCGCGCCGCGTCGCGCGCGACCGCCATCGGGTGAGCGAAGGTCCCCATGCCGAGCGTCACGAGGCCGCCCTCGTAGACCAGCATCAGCGTGCGCGCGGTGGCCGCGGGATCCGCGATGCCGGCCTCGCGGCACAGCTCGCGCAGCAGCTCGAGCAGCCACGCCTTCTGCCGCATGACCTCGGGGAGCACGTCGTGCCCGTCGTCCTCGTCGCCCAAGTCGCCGGCGCCGAGCTCGGCGCGCGCGTTGATCGCGCTGCAGCCCTTGGGCGTGTTCGCGTCGGCCCACGTGATCGCCGCGTCGAACACCGCGAGCACCCGGTCGGTCCCGGGCTCGGGCGTGCGGGCGAGCCGCGCCGCGAGGTGCTCGCGCCAGCGGGCGTCGCGGTGCTGCAGGTACGCGACCACCAGCTGCTCCTTGGCGCCGAAGCGGTCGTAGATCGTCTTCTTGGTGACGCCCGCGGCCGAGGCGATCGCGTCGACGCCGACCACGTGGATCCCCCGCGCGTAGAAGAGCTCGGACGCCGCGTCGAGGACGCGGCGGGCTCCAGGGGTGAGCGGGGCGAGGTCGGGGACGGGGGTCTTCACACGTTGACTATACCGTTCTGTATAGTCGAGCCTATGACAAGTAGACAGATCGGTTTACCTCGACCGCTCGTGACCGTCGCCGCCGCCGCGGGGTTCGTGCTCGCGTGGAGCTCGGGCTTCCTCATCGCGGCCGTCGGCACGGTCGAGGTGCCGGCGGTGACGCTGCTCCTCTGGCGGTTCGCGCCGCTCGCGCTGGTGCTCGTGGGGCTCGTCGTCGCGACGGGCGCGGCCCGCGGGATCCCGCTGCGGATGCTCGGGCGGCAGGCGCTGATCGGCGCGTTCGCGCAGCTCGGCTACTGCGCGTTCGTGTACGCGGCGATCGGCGCCGGGATCGCGACCGGCACCACGGCGCTCATCGACGCGGTGCAGCCGCTCGTGGTCGCGACGCTCGTCGGCCCGCTGCTCGGGCTGCGCGTGCGCGGCGCGCAGTGGGCGGGGCTCGCGCTCGGCGCCGTCGGCGTGGTGCTCGTGGTGCGGTCGCAGGCGGGGGCGGCGGACGCGGATCCGGTCGCGTACCTGCTGCCCGCGGCCGCGATGGCGTGCCTCGTCGCCGGGACGTTCCTCGAGCGCCGGTCGCACGGCCGACCGCCCGTGCTCGTGACGTTGACCGTGCACGTCGTCGTCACGACCGTGGCGCTCGTCGTCGCCGCGGTCGCGACCGGGACCCTGGCGCCGCCCGCGGATCCGGCGTTCTGGATCACCACCGTCACCGCCGCCCTCGTCCCGACCCTCGGCGCCTACGGCCTGTACTGGTGGCTGCTCGAGCGGGTCGGGATCACGGCGCTCAACGCGCTGCTGTTCCTGGTCGCGCCGACGACCGCGGCGGCGGGCGCGCTCCTGCTCGGGGAGCGGATCACGCCGGTGACGCTCGCCGGGTTCGTGCTGTGCGGCGCGGGCGTCGCGGCGGTGCTGGTGACGGAGGCCCGGCGCGCGCCCGCGGCGCCCGCCCCCGCCGACCACCCCAGTCCGGGTGCGGATGACCGCGAACCCGCCGCGGTGGCCGCGTGACGCCCTAGGGTCCGGACATGAGCGCTCCGCGGATCACCGTCGCCTGGGCGGGGCTCTGCGCCGCCGCCGCCATGACGCTGAGCGGGTGCGCGGGGCTCGGCGAGGGCGGGCTCGCCGCGGAGGATCCGCCGGTCGTGCTGCCGACGGCCGACCCGACGCCGACGCCGACGCGTCCGCCGCCGCGCTCGAGGCCGTCAACGCGAGCATCGCCGCGCACGACGGGCCGTATCCCGGGCTGCAGCTCGACGGTCTCGAGACCCGGTGGGACGAGGAGCAGCAGGTCTGGACCCTCGCCGGCATGGTCGGGCCCATGGGCGAGGACCCGGAGCCCGAGGAGTGGTCGGACCGCCGCGTCGCGCTGTGGGCCACGGACCAGGATCCGACGCGCGAGGACTTCGCGGGCACGCTCTGGTCGGCCGTGAACGGGGCCGACATGGTCTCCGCTGCTCCGCTGCTCGAGTCGTTCCCGCCCCTGACGATGGACGGCCCCGACCCGGCCGGCCTGTGGTGCAGCGACCTCTACCCGGAGGCGGCCGGCGGCACCGGCGGCTGACCCGGTCGCGTCGGCTGATCCGCGCCCGGCAGCCCGCGCAGCCACACGTCGACCTCGCGCGTCGACCGGAGCCGCACGATCCGCAGGTGCGGGTGCTCGACGGCCGCGAGCACCACGCGCTTCCGCACCTTCACGCGCCCCCGCCACCCCCAGCGGACGATGTGGTTGGGATCGGTGAGCACGGTGCGCATCGGCGGCTCGACGTTGCCGTGCCAGAGCGGCTCCCGGCGCCAGCGACGGACGACGGTGCGGCGGATCAGACGCCCCATCTGCACGGCGACGGGCAGGTCGAGCCACACGAGGGTGTCGGCGCGCGACGGCAGCAGCTGCCCGAGCTGGGTCGTGTACTGCCACTCGGTGACCCAGGCGTCGCGTGAGGAGAACGCCTCGACGTCGTCGCGGAAGGTGGGCAGCTCGGTCCAGGCGGGGCCGTGGAAGAGGGCGTCCATCTCCGTGTGCGGGATGCCCGTGCGCTCCTGGACGCGTCGGGCCAGCGTCGTCTTGCCGGCTCCCGACGGCGCGCCGAGGAGGATGCGCCGGGCGGGCGGATCGAGGCGGTCGACGGGTCCGAGCATCCCGCGATCCTAGGGGGACGGCCGCGGTGGTGGCGGGATCCGCTCCCGGCGGCGGACCGGCTCCGCGCCGCCCCGCGCCCGCGCCCGCGGAGTTGACTGGCCGGATGCAGACGTTCCTCCCCTACCCGGACCTCGCGGAGAGCATGGCCGTGCTCGACGACAAGCGGCTCGGGAAGCAGCGCGTCGAGACGCTGCAGGTGATGAAGGCCGTGACCGTCGCGGGCTACGGCTGGCAGAGCCACCCCGTCACGCGCATGTGGCGCGGCTACCGGCCTGCGCTCATGGAGTACCAGGAGGCGACGTGCGCCGAGTGGACCCGCCGCGGCTTCGCGGACACGTGCTTCGAGAAGACCCTCGCGGTCATCGCGGAGGTGTCGGAGGACCTCGCCGCCTACACCGAAGGCCGCATCGAGCTGCCGCCGTGGTGGGGCCGCGCGGAGCTGCACCTCTCCCACCGCTCGAAGCTGCTGGCGAAGGCGCCGGAGCTGTACCGGCCGGCGTTCCCGGGGGTTCCGGACGACCTGGACTACGTGTGGCCGGGCGCGAGCGCCTGAGCCATTCCCTCACCCGGGGTACCGTTTCCCCGTGAGCATCTTCAGCAGCGCGGCGCCCTCGGGGCGTGGGGAGGTCGTCGGCGGCACGTCCGTCGGCACCAGGTAGTCACCGGATCCGTCGCCGCGCCCCGCGAGGGCCGGCCGCACCCGGCGTGCCGTCGATCCACGAGGATCCGGCCGCCCTCCCGACATCCGTCCCCGCGGCGCCGCCGCGACCCCGCACGAAGGGCACCCATGCTCCCCCTGACCGAATCCGACATCCGCGCCTCGCTCGTCAACGCCTCGCAGCGCGAGAAGCGCGACCTCCACCTCCCCGACGGCTTCGCCGAGCTCCGCTGGGACCGCCTCGACTTCCTCGGCTGGCGCGACCCGAAGGCCCCGCAGCGCGGGATCGTCGTCGTCCCCGTGGGCGACGAGCTGATCGGCGTGCTGCTGCAGCAGTCCGCCACCGCGCCGCGATCCCGCGCCCAGTGCACGTGGTGCCAGGACGTGCGCCTGCCGAACCCGGTCGGGTTCTATGCCGCGCGCCGGGCGGGCGCCGCGGGCCGCAACGGCAACACCGTCGGCACGCTCGTCTGCACCGACTTCGAGTGCAGCGCCAACGTGCGGAAGCCCCGGCCGATCCCGTACCTCGGCTTCGACCCCGAGGCGGCGACGGCCCAGCTCATCGACGACCTGCGGACCCGGGTGGCGGCGTTCGCGTCCGACATCGCGTCGACCGCCTGACGGCGGCCTGCCGGGCTGAACCGCTGACCCGCCCGTCCGGCTCCGCCATGCTCGGAGCATGCTGCTGCGCACCGTGATCCTGTTCGCCCTCGCCGCGGTCGCCGAGATCGGCGGCGCCTGGCTCATCTGGCAGGCGGTGCGCGAGGGCCGGCCGTTCTGGTGGGCCGGCCTCGGCGTCATGGCGCTCGGCGCGTACGGCTTCATCGCGACGCTGCAGGCAGACGCATCCTTCGGGCGGATCCTCGCGGCGTACGGCGGCGTGTTCGTCGCGGGATCGCTCCTGTGGGGCACCGTCGTGGACGGCTACCGGCCGGACCGGTGGGACGTGATCGGCGCCGTCGTCTGCCTGGTGGGCGTCGCCGTGATCATGGCCGCCCCGCGCGGGCAGGGCGCCTGACGCGTCGCGCACCGCGCCGGGCCTCGCACACCGCCGGGCTACGCGCGCGACCGCGGCCGACACGCGACCGCGCGCGCCCGTCCCGGAGGACGGACGCGCGCGGATCGGTGGGTCGGCCGGGCCAGCGCATCGGGGCAGCTGACCCGACCGGGTCGGTGGGCCGGCTCAGCTCTCGGGCGTGCAGACGGTCGCGAGGGCCGTGCGGAAGGCCTTGCGGTGGGCGTCGTCGAGGCCCTGGCCGAGCTGGCCGCGGGCGTCCGTGACGAGGTGGCCGCACGCCTGGTCGTCGAGCGCGGTGGCCGCGGCGCCGATGGCCGGGACGAGCCGGGCGTCCACCGCGTTGATGCGCGGGCGGACGCTCGTGGTGAGGTCGGGCGCGGTGGTGGGCGCCTCGTCGGGGTGCGCGCGCCAGCGGGCGATGAGCGCGTTCTGCACCTGCTTGCTCGCCGTGATCTGCGCGCGGATGATGCGCTCGGCGGCGACCGGGTCGACCCCGTCGGCCTTCGCGGCGGCGATGGTGGCGTCGACGACGGCCTGCTCGCGCGCGGGATCCTCGACGGCCTTGCCCGACAGGTACTTCGACGCGGCCACGTCGTCGGCGATCTCGAGGCGGTCGAGCGCGGCGGACGCGACGGCCGTGACCGCCTGCTGCTCCGCCGGGTCGCGCGGGCACGCCTGCGCGGGAGCGGCGGCGGCGAGGACGGCGGCGAGGGTGACGGCGAACGCGGACGTGGCGACGAGGGCACGGCGGGGCATGGCGGATCCGTTCTTCAGGAGCGGGCGGTGGGGAGGTCGGGCGGAGAAGGTCGGGTCGGGCAGGTCGGGTGCCGCGAGCTTAGGCAGACGACGCGCCCGGGCGACCGCCGGAGTCCACAGGTCGGCCCGATCGGGGGCAGGTGCCCGCGGCCGGCGCATCGCTAGCGTGGGCGGATGACGACGCCCGACACCGCGACCGCGCCCGGCACGACCCCCGACCCGCGGGCCCCGCGCACGATCCCCGGGATCCGCGGCGCGCTCCTCGCCCTCGCGGTGGGCGTCGCCGCCGCGGTGCTCGGGCTGCTGCCGTGGATCCTCTCGGGCCTCCGCCTGCCGCCGCAGAACCTGTGGGCCGAGGACGTGACCGACGCCGGGCAGATGCCCATCGCGCTGCTGCCCTTCAACCAGTACACGGCGGGGCTGCTGGCCGCGGTGATCGTGGTGGGCGGCGGCATCGCGGGCGCCGCCGCGCGCGGGCTGCGGTCGCGGCTCCCCCGGCACGGATCCTGGCTCGTGGTCGCGGGGCTGCTCCTCGTGCAGGTCGTCGCGCTCGTGCAGACGTCCGCGGTCACGTCCGCCGGGCTGGGCGTGGACGACGTCTCGGGCGCGGGCGACCGCACGGGCGCCTCGATCAGCGAGGCGCAGGTCTACCTCGTGGCGTTCGTCGGCGGCACCGCGGCGACGGTGCTGCTCGCGGGCCTCGTCGCCGCGCTCGTGGCCCGGGCGCCCGCGGGTCTCGCGGTCGTCGCGACCGCCTTCCCCGTCGTCCTGCTCGGCGAGTGGCTGGGCGGGCTCGTGTCCCCCGGCCCGACCGGGGCGCTGAGCGGGACGGCGTACGCGCTGCTGCCGGTGATCTCGTGGGTGCCGCCCGTCGTGCTCGGCGTCGCCATCGCGCTCACGGTGCTGCGCACGGTCGGCCGCGTGATCGGGTCCGTCGTCGCGGTGCTGCTGGTCTGGGTCGGCACGGCCGTCGTGGTGGGCGTCACCTACGCCCTCGGCAACCGCAGCATGCTCCGCTACCCGCTCGAGCTCCTCGACGCGAGCGGCATGGTGGGCGGCGCCGTGCTCCGCGGTCAGGGCGGCGTGCTCGGCCAGCTCGCGGTCGCGGTGGTCGTCGGGATCCTCGGCGCGCTCGTCGTGCACGCGGTGCGGCGGCGGGTGGTCAGCGCGGCGTGACCGGATCCTCGCCGGCCGGGCATCCGGGACCAGCGTGTCAGACCGCGAGCTCCCGCAGCAGCCTCGGCAGGTCGCGCATGTCGTCGAAGACCGTCGCACCCGCATCGCGCAGCCGGTCGGCCGGCGTCAGCCCGCCCGCGTAGCCGAGCGCGCGCATGCCCGCGGCGAGCGCGCCCTGCACGCCGTACGGGCTGTCCTCGACGACGACGCAGCGCTCCGGATCCACGCCCATGCGCGACGCCGCGAGGAGGAAGAGGTCGGGTGCGGGCTTGCCGTGCGCGACCTCGGTGGCGCTCGAGATCCGGCCGTCGAAGCGCGCGAGCAGACCCGTGCGCGCGAGGTTCGCGCGGATCTTGGGGTGGCCGCCGCTGGACGCCACGCACGTCGGCAGGGCGATCGCGTCGAGCGCCTCCGCGATCCCGTCGACCGGCCGCAGGTGCTCCTCGAACGCCTCCCTGTACCAGTGCGCGTAGGGCGCATCCCAGTCGTCGGCGAGGTCGCGGCCGCGGTGCGCGGCGACCTCGGCGGTGGAGGTCGCGTGCGACTTGCCGACGAAGCGCTCGACGATCTCCTCCGTCGTGATGTCCCAGCCGAGCTCGGCGAGGACGCGCTTGTCGACCTCCACCGCGAGCACCTCGCTGTCGACGAGCACGCCGTCGCAGTCGAGGATCACGAGGTCGACCGGGACGCTCACGCCGTGGAGCGCTCGGCGTCGGCGGCGGCGCGCATCACGCCCGACGGATCCACGAGCACGCGCGCGAACGCGAGCTCGGCCGCGCCGATCATCAGCCGGTCGGGGCCGAGGGCCGCGCGGCGGATGCGGAGCGCCTCGCGCGCGCCGGGGAGCGCCTGGGCGGTCGCGCGGGCGAGGATGCGGTCGGGATCCGCCGCGTGCAGCGACCCGAGGAACCCGCCGAGCACCACGAGCGACGGGTTGAAGATGTTGACGACGTTGCGGAGCGCGACGGCCAGGTTGGCGATCTGCCGCTCGACCTCGGCGGTGATGGCCGGATCGCCCGCCTCGAGCGCCGCCGCGAGCACGTCGCCCAGCTCGTCGGCGCGGGCGCGCGGCAGGCCCGTGACCTCGAGCAGCGCGTCCTGGCCGACCGTCGTCTCGAGGCAGCCGACCGCGCCGCAGTGGCAGAGCTCGCCGCCCGAGTCGACGAGGGTGTGGCCGAGCTCGCCGCCGTAGCCCTCCGCGCCGCCGAACGGGCGCCGGCCGATGAGCACGCCGCCGCCGACGCCCGACGCGCCGCCGTTGAGGTAGACGAGGTCGTCGACGTCGCGGCCGGATCCGAAGCGCCCCTCGGCGACGGCCGCGAGGCTCGCGTCGTTGGCGGCGAGTGCGGGCAGCCCGGTGGCCTCGGCGAGGAGCGCGGCGAACGGCTCGTCGACCCAGCCGAGGTGCGGCGCGAGGCGCACGATGCCGCCGTCGAAGCGCACGAGGCCCGGGACCGCGACGCCGATGCCGAGCACGCGCGCGTCGGGCCGCGTCGCGCAGAGCTCCGCGCGCAGCTCGGCGATGATCGCGCCGGCGAGCTCGGCGGCCCGCGCGGCCGTGGGGATCCCGGCGGTGTCGCGGCGGATCCGCTGCTGTACCACGCCGTCGAGGCCGACGAGCCCCACGGTGACGGCGTCGATCTCGGGGTTCACCGCGAAGACGACCACGCGCGGATCGGCCGAGACGATGGGGCTCGGCCGCCCGACCCGGTTGGTGCCGGGCGGCTCCGACTCGACCACGAGCCCGAGCTCCTGCAGCTCCCCCACGAGCGCGGCGATGGTGGAGCGGTTGAGGCCGGTCTCGCGCGTCAGCTCGGAGCGGGACGCGGGGCCAGTCTCGTGCACGATCTGGAGCACGGTCGCGAGGTTGGAGCGGCGGACGTGGTCGGGCGTGGTGCCGCGGGAGCGGGCGTCGCCGGTCGGCGGGATCTCGCGGGAGCGCGGATCCGGCGCGAGCGGCACGGCGCGGGCCAGCCGGGCGGGGTCCTGGACCGGGGCTGGCGGCTCGGGCGCGCGCGCGGCGTCGCCCGCCTCGTGCCCG
>NZ_JAAVCB010000139.1:0-20206 GCF_014802555.1 Clavibacter sp.
GCGCCGCGACCTACCCTGCCTGGCTGCATCACTACAACCACCACCGCCCCCACACCGGCATCGGCGGACTCACGCCCGCCGAACGCGTTCACAACCTCACTGGGAACTACACCTAGCCCGCTTGCGCCCGGAGCCACGGCGAGCGCCGTGGTGGCGTGCGTGGTGTGGGTGAGCAGGTCAGGGGTGCTCGATGTGGCGTTCATGCCGGTCATGGTAGTTCGGAGCTGGTTCTGTGCGAGCAGCAACTACAGGTGCGATGCGTGGGAGTCGGCCGCGACCTAAGGGGGTTGACACCCGGGGTGTGCATGGGTAGTTTTGTAGATGTCAGATCTACTCACTTGGAGGCCCTATGACTTACACCCACCCTGCCGTCACCGCCGCTGCTGATGCCGCCGATCTGCTCTCGATGTTCGTCAACGGAGGTGACGCCGAGTCCTTCTGGGAGGCCCTGAACTTCCAGGACGCGCTGATCTTCGCGGAGCTGCCCGCCGCCCTTGGCGACTTCCGCGCTGCCGAGGGCGTGATGGGCGAGTGGCAGCGCCACGACCCGGAGCACGATGAGCACGCGGCCGCGCTGGCCGCGGTGAAGAGCTGCTACGCCGCGGACATGTCCGCCCGGGGCGCTGTCGTGATCACGGTCACCGTTCCCGGGGTGAAGACGATGACGTTCCCGGTGGCGGCGGAGGACTGCATCGTCGAGAACGACGCGCCTGAGGCGTTCATCTTGAGCGCTGCCCAGGCCTTCGAGGTCCTCGAGGCCTGGATGAGCGACACGGACGGCGACACCCGCAGCTGGACGATCCCGGGGGCCGACGACTGCCACGACTACCTGCTAGCGACGGCCAGCCACGGCCAGATCAGCTTCGCCGAGTGGCCGCAGCACGAGACCGCGGGACGCGTCGGCGGCTACTCCACGGCCGACTTCCCGCTTGAGCTCGTGATCGCCAGGGTTGCCGCGTGAGGCCTGGGGGTGGGGCCCACATCGCTCCACCCCCGACAGCCGCCCCCGCAGGCAGGCCCCGGGGTGGTATAGCTCGGCGTGCACTTCCCCACCGCATAGCGAAGGAGACCTCATGAAGAGCTACGACATGGAGGGCGTCACGGTCCTCGCCACGAGCGATGCGTACGACAACTCTCCGCGCGTCGACGTGCTCCTCGCGCACCCGGACGACGCCGAAGGCACCCCGCCTGTCTACCTGTCGCTTTCCCCCGAGGAGGCGCGAGATCACGCACGCGATGTCGCGTCCGCCGCAGACGAGGCCGACCCGGGCAACGGCCCGACGGTGACGAACCCCAAGTCCCCGTATGAGTTCGACTCGATGGTGTTCCACATCCCGCTTCCCCTCCAGGGCGCCGAGGAGACGCACGCTGCTCTTCTCGCCCGCCAGGCGCAGCTGGACGCCCTCGCGGGCACCGGTTGGAGGCTCGGGGGCACACGCGTCATCACGGGTGGGGAGACCCTCACGTTCTTGGACTCGTTCTCCCGCCTCACACCCGACCAGATCGGCTGGCACTGATGCGCGGGCCGCATCGCCAGACCACGCCGCGCCTTCCACAGCACCCGCAACCGCCGCACTAAAGGGGGTTGACACTTCGCCCGTGCGTGGGTAGTTTTATATATGTCAGATCTACTCGCCAGGAGGACACCATGAGCAGCTACCACGCCGACGACATCACGATCATCGCCGCCCTCGACGACGACAACGACACCCCTTGGGTCGACGTCCTCCTCGCCACCCCGACCGACGACGGCATCGAGCGGAACACCACCGGCACGATCTCCCTCTCCCCCAGCGAGGCCCGCACCCACGGCCACGACCTGATCGCCGCCGCGGACGACATCGAACGATGTGAGGCCGCCCCCGCGGCGAGCGCCGTCACTCCCGCCGCCTGGGAGTTCGACACGATCGTCACCCGCCTGCACCTCTCGCCCAACGACGGCGCCCAGCTGCACGCGGCGCTCGCCGACCGCGCCTCCCAGCTCGAGCAGCTGATCCGCAGTGGTTGGGCCCTCGCCGGAACCGCCTGCGGCACCAGCGAGGATGTCACCACCCTGATCGACAGCCTGCAGCGCTTCGCTCCCGTAGCCGAGTGATCCACTACCCCGCCCGCGAGACGAAGGCAACGCCATGACGACGCATCTCACGCCCCCGCAGCTAGCCCGCATGCAGGCCCTTCTCGATGCCACCACTGACCTGCCGTGGTTCCGCGACTGGGCGGAGGTCCATGACGCCGACCTCGCCCCCGGCAGCGGCGCCGTGGTCTTCGACAGCTTCCTCCCGGCCGATGCCGAGTTCATCGCTACCGCCCGAGAGCACATCCGCGCTCTCCTGGCCGAAGTGCACCGTCAGGCGGCCGAGCTGGCAGACCTCCGGACGCGGGAGCTGGCTCCCCACGACGCGCAGAACGCGCTGAACTGGCGCCGGGAGATGACAGAGGGCGTCGTTACCGAACTGCACGGGCCAGACGCCGAGGCCACTGTGGCACGCCTGGAGGACATCGTCGACGGCCGAACCCCCGCGACGACGCCCCCAGCCTCAGCCGCTGAACCCGATACGGAGCCCTCGGCCTCCGAGACCTTGCGCGAGGTCCTCATCGACCACGTGCGCGTCGAGACAGGCCGGATGGACGAACGCGACGAGGAAGTCGTCGACCTCCTCCAGACCTGGTTCCGGCCCGACACCACAGGCTCCAGCGTCGGACCCGCCGCACGCGCCCGCATCATCCGCCAACGAGACAAGGCGCTCGCCGACCTTGCCTACCGCGCTGCGCGAGCGGTATCTGGCTCCCCGAACGGGCAGCGACTCGTAGATCACGATGTCGCCCTGATCGAGGCCGCCCTGGACGCGATCCAAGCGGCGCTGCAGATCACTGATCGGCCCTCCGGCGGGAACCCGACCACCGATGCCGTCCGCCTCAACGCGTACCTCAAGGGACGTGAGGTGGCACTGGATGAAGTGCGTACCGTGCTCACCCACGAGACTGTGCCGAGTGTCAGCGGGGACCGAGGCGAAGACGCCGCGAGGGCGGACGCATGACGCTGCAGACGCATGATCACACCGGCCCGCATTGCTGGTGCCTGGACCCGATGATGGTCGCTCTCGCCGACCCGGACGTCCGACCCGGCGCGCTCGTGAACGACGAGGAGAGCGGATCCGTGCCGCGGCCGACACCGTGCGCGACCTGCCCCTACCGGCAGAACGTCCCCTCCGGGCTCTGGGCCGCTGAGGAATACGAGAAGCTCCCCCGCTACGACCGCGACATCACCGCCCAGCCTCAGGCCGTGTTCATGTGCCACCAGCAGGAGGGCCACGTGTGCGCCGGCTGGCTCGGCCACCGCGACCCACGAGATCTCCTCGCCGTCCGGATGGGCATCATCACCGGCGAGCTGGATCCGGTGTGCGCGGACTATGCCACCGACGTGCCCCTGTTCCCCTCCGGCGCCGCCGCCGCAGCGCACGGCGCCCGCGACCTGGCCGCACCCGGCCCACGCGCACAGGACGCCATCGACAAGCTCACCACCATCGCCGACCGAACTGGGGCCAGCGGCTCGAGTCCCGGGCACACCGGCACCATGACCCAGATCGACCACCGCGAAACGAGACATGAGGAGGCTCCATCATGAAGATCGCCTACAACACGCTCAGCAGCAGCGACCGCGCTCGAGTCCGAGCCCTCACCGACGAGCGCGACGAGTTCCAAGCGCTGCAGCTCAAGTCCCTAGGTGGCGTCCTGATTGCCGCAGCCGTAGCGGGGGCGGGCTGGTGCTACTACAGCCTTCACCCCCTTCAGCCCCCCCCGCCCCGCTGCTGGCCCTGGTCGTCCTGTTCGCGATGGGTGTCGGACCCGTCGCCTTCATCGGCACACTCGCCCCTTCGGTGGCGTTCGGGTACTTCGCGCACAAGGCCCAGAAGGAGATCCGGGCGATCGAGGACGGCAGCAGCCCCGTCGCTCCGCGCACCGGGACACCTCGCGAGCGTGCGGAAGGCCGTCGCCCGGAGGGTCAGGCGGCAGAGCGATGACCACCACCTCCCACATCGAGGCAGTCACCCGCCTCGCTCAGGACATCGTCACCGCGTCCTGGCCCAGCGGAGACACCTTCGGGTTCCCCGACTCCGTCATCGCCGACAGGCTCGCGCGGCATCTCGTCGCCGCCGGGTACTCCAAGCCGATCTCACCCGAGCCCCTGGGCGGACCCACTGACCCGGTGGAGGAGAGCAGCGTGCCTCATCAGCGCGCCGCCCGTGCCGCCTTCGAGCGGCTGTTCGACCCGATGGCGTGGGGTCCCGGATCCGAGGAGTTCGACGACATCAGGACGGTCCTCGCCTACCTCTCCGCCCCCGCACCGCTCGCCGCCGAGACACCCACACGGCCTGCGCTGCCCACGATCAACCGCAGAGAGGCGCGCGCCATGCTCGCCCCGTCCCGCACGAACCTGCGAGCGCGCGCCTCTGGGGAGGCCAAGCTCCGCCTCATCGGTGGGGTGCAGTCGTGAGCCGCTCGGCCAACCACATGGGGCCCGCCCTTCGGGCGATCATGGCCGACCACGATCGCGGCCCGCAGTACGCCCTCGTGGAGTGCATCGGAGACGACTTCACCTGCCCCGACAAGGAGCGGGTCGAGCAGAGCGCCACGATGACCGACGAGCAGATCATCGCCGTGCTCAACGAGCGTGGCTGGTCCGTCGGCCCGACCCTCTGCCCGACCCACCGAGAGAAAGAGACCCGATGAACGATCACACGGAGCCGGTGCTCCCGATCAACCCGACCGACGACGACATCCGCGAATGGCTCATGGAACGAGCCGACAACCTCCACCGTTGGGACGTTGTCCGCGCCGCGCACCAGGCGGGCGTCACCGCGGAGCGCGCACGAGCCGCCGCCGAGATGACCGTGGAGTGGGGCGTGCAGTACGAGGGCGCGTATGGAGACGAGGCCGGGCGAATCATCGAGCGAATCATGGGCATGGGAGACGAGGGGAAGCGTCTCGCCGATCAGTGGTTGAAGCGAGGGGGCGTTGTCTCCGATCCCGGAGATCACATCGTCCGCCGCGTCGCCGCTGGCCCGTGGGAGGCGCAGGGATGACCCCCCAGCAGCGTCCGTCGAAGCTCTACATGGTGTCGTACCGCGAAGTCGTGGTGTGCACGGTGTTGGTCGATGCTTCCTCCAAGAAGGAGGCCATCGCTCTCGTCCGTGACGGCGAGGGCGACAAGGTCGGCTTCGACGTCGACGACACCGTGCAGCGCACCCGCTTCGAGGCGCGGCTCGACGCCACGGAGCAGTCGGAAGCCCTCGTGACGCTCCGCGATGTCAGAGAGGGGGCCGGCTCGTGAGCGGCTATGCCCGTCTCCTCGATCGCCTCGCGTACGCCCGGGGTGAGCTGGCTCTCGCCGAGCAGGATGTCGAGAGGGCGAACGGTGCGCGCGAGCGCGCCCGCACCTACCGTGGCGGGCTGCTCAGCTACGGCGGCTCCGGTTCGCAAGCTGCGCATCGCCAAGTGCAGGGCGAGCTCGACAGGCTCCTCCGCGACGCCAAGGAGGCCCACGACCGCATGGAGCACTGGGGCTTCGAGGTGCGCCGGCTTGAGAACATGCTGGCCAAGCAGGAGCGCCCGCGCCTCACCCGCGACGACGTCCTCGGCGCCACCCACATCCGCACCCGCCTCGGCTGGCACGAAGTCGTGAGCGTGAACAGCACGACCGTCTCCGTCGCCACCGGCCACCCCTGGAACGACAGGTACCCCTTCGAGAAGATCCTCCAGACCGCGAAGCTCGAACAGAGGACGACCACATGAGCACCCCGCCCATCGACCCCGATCTCATCACGCAGCTCCGCGGCCGCGGCGAACCCGCCATCGTCGGCGCCACCAACGCCGCGCTCATGCACCAGGCCGCCGACGCCCTCCAAGCCGTCCACGACGAACGCACCAGGCCCATCGCCGGGCACGCCGACGTCGAGGAGGCCCTCCAGCGGCTCACCAACGCCGCCCACCGGAACACCGGCTACTACGTCCTCGACGTCGTCGCCGACGCCAAGACCATCCGACACGCCCTCACCTCGGCGCCCGCACCCGACGCCGACGTCGACGCGCTCGCAGCCATGCACGCCCGCGCCGACGCCGCCGACCAGGCACGAGCGGCGCACGACGCCGATCACACCGGAGCACTCGGGCCCTACCGCGCCCTCGTCGACGCGGTCGCCGCATCCCAGGACGACGTCCGGCCGCTCCTCGCCCTCGTCGACGCGCTCCGCGCTGACCTCGCCAATCTCCCCACACCGGCCGACGCCCGCGCCCTGAGCCAGGTGCTCCGGAGCTGGGCCGAAGACCACTACATCTCCCCCTGGGCGCACACCCGCCTGGCCGGACTCCTCACCGCCCTCGAACAGCAGAGCACCACCTCCACGGCAGCTCTCGTCGACGTCGCCGATGACGCGCACGAGGACGGCGACGACGAAGACGGTGACGACGAGCGGTTCTGCGGCGTCTGCGCTGCCGGCACGACCAGCCCCGAACACCTCAACAGCCCCTGCGGAGCAGACGACCGATGAGCACCCGCCCGGCACCCCCACGCCCACCGACCACCGCAGCGCCACCGCTGCCCGCTGGGCCCCAGGCCGCCACCGGCTAGCCTGGTTCACGGCACCCGGCTCACTGGTGTAGATCTGACAGTTTCGCCTCCCGAGCCGGGTGCCGTCCTCGTCCCCCCGCCCCGCACCTTCACCATGAGGACCCCATGACCACCGACCGCCTCACCGAACTCCGCGACCTCATCACGGCCACCGCCGCCGACATCGACACCCGCCGCAGCCAGCAGCGAGATCTCCTCCCCGCACTCCGCGCCACCCCCACACCGGCCACGGCGCTCGCCGAGGCCCTTGGGATCTCGCGGGCGGCGTTCTACAAGAACGGCTACAACGCGATCCAGCCGCTGCCTGGCGTCGTCGGAGATGCAGGCCCGGAGGAGCTGCTCGAGCGCCTCCGCAAGCTCACCGCCGAGCGTGTGGAGCTCGAGGCCACGATGACCGCCCTCCTCACCGAACGCAACGCGCTCATCGAGGCTGCGCTGGCAGCCGAAGACGGCCCGACGTGGGCCGAGATCCGCGAGCGAGCAGGAATCAGCGAACCCCGAATCTCTCACCTGAACCGGCGCACCTCCGCATAACGAGGATGACCCCAGCCTCTACAGGCTGGGGTCCTCGTCGTTGACGTCTCGCCGGGCGGGTATGCCGCCCGAAATCACTTCTCGGTCAGCTTCGCCGTGGTCGTGGGCTCACGTCGAGCGAACGTCACGGTGACGAACTTGCCGGACTTGGTGGCGCGGGCGGTCACTCCGCGCTTTTCGAGCCGCTTGGCCATCTTCGCCTGGACGGAACGTGCATGCTGCACGGCCTGATCGGTGTCCTTGTTCGTGCTCATCGGTTCTTCCTTCCCCAACGGCCTTCGCGCTTCGGCGGCTCCGCGTCCTCGCGCGCGTTGCGAGCATCTACGGCCGCCGATAGGGCGAAGCCTATTCGCTCATCATCCTCCGAGAGCCAGGGCATGTCACTCAGAGCATCCATCATTGCCAGCCCGATCTCACGTTCGGCCGCGCTGTCGCTCACGGCCTTCTCGATTGCCCAGGACCAGCGGGTCCAGCTCTGCTCGCGAGCGGCGAAGGCGCGCGTCACGCCCCTGGTCGAGATCCCATCGGCGATCGTAACGATGACGGCCACCAGCCCCACCACGCCCGCGATGACAGCCGCCCAGAACGTGGCCACGGCGCCGGGGTCCCAGCCGTCCATCATCGTGGCACCCGGCCCGAGCGGCTCGGAGCACCTACGGTCGTTCGTCGTGCGCGATCTCCGAAGCTGCGAATGGGTGCCATGGTCCCCATTCTGAGACCATCCGCAGACACCGCCCAACAAGTCAGCGCCTTGGCCAGCCGCCGCACCATCAGGGCAGGAACAGCACGTCGCTGGCGACGATCTGACCCGGCTCGGGGTAGTCGATGAGCCCGAGCGTGCGGAGAGCGCCGAGGTTGTTCCCGTAGCCACTGCTCTTGGGGGACACCCCTGCTTCGGCCGCCAGCGCCTCGCGGGCGATGGGGTGGGGGTGCGCGGTGATCAGGGCCTCGAGGATCCGCCAGTGTGCGGGCTTGGTGAGCTTCTGGATCTGCTGCTGCAGGAACGGGGTCTGTTCGCGGAGGGTCGGTGCGGTGCGGAGGTCGTCGAGTGCGGTCGGTGAGGTGTGGGCGCGTCCTGTCTCGGTGAGAGCGACGTAGCCGCCGGCGGGGTAGGCGATGTGGCCGGCGGTGCGGAGGGCGCCGAGGTTGTTGCCGTAGCCGCTGGAGCGCGGCGAGACGCCGGCGAAGAAGGCGAGCTGTGCTCGGGGGACGTTGTGGAGCCCTACGGCCTCGAGGACCGCGAGCGCGTCGAGCAGCCTCCGGTGCGCCGGCGTCAGGCCCTTCTCGTCCCCGGAGGGCTCCGCCGGCGCGTGGTCAGGCTCTGGGGCCGGGCGAGGAGCTGGTGCGGGCGAGATGGCCGCGGAGGGGCTGTCCGGGCGCCCGAGGGCCCCCGGCCGCGGGCCGCTGACGTCCGCGAGCGCGCCGGCGACCTGCTCGGCGGCCGCCTCGACGTCGGTTCGGACGCGGGTGCCCTGTTCGAGGAGGTCAGTGATCGTCTGCTCGAGGTGGGTCTCGTGGGAGCGAAGCCGCGCGACCGCCTCCTCGAGGGCGGTGCGGGCCTCGTCGAGGCGCCCCTGGGCCAGCTCGTCAACGACAGCCGGCAGGGGCGCAGGCGCGGGCGCGGGCGCGTCGACGGTGGCCCGTCTGGCGGCGGCGAGCGCCTGCTCGAGGTCGCGGACCTGCTTGGTGAGCTCGCGGGGGTCGGTGGCCTTCGCGCGTTCAACGGTCGCCGCGATCCGGGTACTGATGGCGTCCAGGTCGACCGCGGCGAGGGTCGTGGGGACGCGCGAGGCTGCGCCGCGCGTGCGGGTGGGTGAGGAATCGAAGGTGCGGGTGCCGCGGACCTGCACCTGCTTGAGGATCTTCTTCTCCGGGATCCACCACCAGCACTCGCCGTTCTCTAACGCGGGGAGGGAGGGGGCGATCTTCTCCCAGTCGTCGGCGGTTCCCTGCCCACGGACCCACTCGCGGATGGCGTCGCGGTCCTGTGGGGCGGTCACGCGCATGGCCACGAGCGCGTCGACTTGGGTGAGGACGTCCTTGTTGAGCGTCGCGGCGCGCTGGGACGCCATGGTGACTCCGATGCCCCGGTTCCGGCCGCGGCGGACGAGGTTCTCCATCGTCGCCAACAGGGGCGCGTCCTGGCCGCGGGGACGCTGCGGGGCGAAGAGGTCGGCCTCATCGATGATGACGTGCACGAGGGTGCGGTTACGGCGGTAGAGCCGGTCGAAGAACGCTGCGGCGAAGGCGCGCTCCTGCGTGCGGGAGTTGAACTCCGAGATGTCCAGGATCATCGATAGGCCGTCGTCGACGACGAGGTCCGCCATCAGCGCGCCCGCGGTGGATTCCAGAGGTGCATCGCCGTGCGCGCCGCCGAACACCGGGATCGGCAGCCCCTCTCGGTGCCCGTCGGCGCTCGAGCGCAGGCCCCAGAACACGCCCATCGGGTCCAGGATCACCGTCTGCACGTGCGCCTTGTGGAGCTCTTCGGCGAGGACCCGCGTTGCGTACGTCTTCCCGGCGCCACGCTTGCCGAGGAGCGCGATGCTCGCGCCGGCGACGTAGTCGGCGTCCAGGTGCAGGTCGTCGGCGAGGTGCAGGTCGTTCTTGGCCGCGGGGCGCGTCGGCGGGCTCACGGGGTCTCCTTCGGTCGGCGCTCGCCGGGGCGGCGCTGGTTACAGGCTATGGACCGCGTCGCGGATGACGACGCGGGACCCGGGCTGGGCGCGGCGCATGCCGGCGGCGCAGTAGCGGTCGGCGAGGTCGTTGGTGACGGCCGTGGCGATCACCGTGCTGGACGTGAAGCGTGGGTCGCGGAGCATGGCGGCGAGGAGCTGGGTGCCCGTTCCAGGGGTGTCGTCGGGCGAGCGGACGAGGTCATGCAGGACGACGACGGGGCCGGCGGCCGACAGGTCGCGGAGGGCGGGCTTGTAGAGCGGGTCGGCGGCCAGGGGGAAGGCGCTGACGATCAAGGCCACGAGGAGCAGCAGGAGGACGCCGATCAGGCAGGAGAGAAAGACGGTGGTGATGAAGGGCGGCAGGATCAGCGCGGCCGCCAGGACGAGGACAGTGAAGAGGATCAGCGTGGTCACGGCCATGCCGAGGGCTCGGCCCCACCTCCGCGCTCGACGGCGGGTCATGACGACGCTGGATGCGCGGCCGGCGGTGTAGACGTCGCCGTCGGCGATCCAGATGGCGTAGGTCACCTGCGAGGTCAGCCAGTAGAGCGGCATGAGCCACCCCACGCGCGAGGACTTGCGCTGGAAGAGCGCGCGGGCGTGCGCCCACGCCAGCGGGTACGCGTCGGCGGGCCGAGCTTGCCGGTATGGGAGAGCAGTCATGCGATGAGCCTCCATGGAGTGATCGTCTTGATGGTGCGGCAGGGCCAGAGGGAATCCTGGTAGAGCTCCTGGCCGCGCCTCTCCAACGCGCCGCACTCGGCGCAGACCTCGAGGGTGTAGAGCTCGGGAAGGGGCACGCCTGCCGTCCAGTACGGGTCGGCCTCGAAGTACCGGTGAGCGTCGTCCTCGGTGGGATGACTGGTCTCGCCGTCGTCGTAGGAGTACCGAGTCTGGGGGTGATGCACGGCGAGGACCCCGGCGATGGCGTCCCGGGCGCCACGGGCGTAGAGCTCGCGGCGGGCCCCGGCCGCCTCCTCGGTGGGCCGAGCTGAGGCATCGGCGCCCCGCGCGATGGCGAGCAGCTCGTCATCGACGGGCGGGTCCGCCGCGAAGTCTGCGACGGCATTCGCGCGCTCGAGCGCGGCCTGCGCCTGCTGCAGGTTCGCCAGCAGCGCCGGCACCCGCTTCCCGAGCTGCTTCCACTGCTCCTCGGCCGCGATCCGCAGCGAGATGTCCAGCGGCTCCTCCTGAGCTCGGCTGGTGGCGCTGTGGACGTCGTCGAGCTGGGCGCGCACGGCGGCGAGGTCGATGGGGGATGTCGGGAAGTGCTTGGTCATGAGTCCACCGGGCCCCCGGGTGTCGGCTCGTCGGTGTCCGGCGAGTCCGCACGAGCCACCACGACCTCGTTCTCGGTGACCTGCATGACGGCGATGGCGGCAACCACACCCGTGATGCCCAGCGCGCAGGCGGCGACCTCCGGGTTTACGAACCCGAACGAGAAGCGCGCCATGTGGACAACCAGCGGGGCGAGGAGAGTGAATCCAAGGGCCACGATAATCAGACGATTCAGCTGCCGCTTTCTCTTAGCCGACACTCCTTTCACCGGCTTCCAGACACGTCCGAGGCCGTCCTGCCTGGCAAAACGCGCCTGCCAGAGCTGGCCGTCTGCGGACTCGTAAATTGATTTCGGTAGGACCAGGTCGGCGCCCGGCAGGTCCAGATCGGGGCGCAGGCCACCGTAGACGAAACGCCCTTCGGGAGTATGCGTGGACATATTTTCACCTTTCTGAGAGTGATTTACGATGACGATTCGCGAGCTTCGAGGATGTTGGGGAATTGGGAGAGGGGCCATCCGATGCGGACGCCTTCGGTGTCGAAGTCGTAGGTCTTGCCGATCTCGATGGCGGCGTAGGTGTCTGCTGAGCGCAGGTGCCCGGTGACGATGGAGTCGCTGACGCGGAGGACGCCGCACGACGTGTAGACCCGTGAGTCTGTGGCTCCCCGGTACCCGGAGACGCGGTCTTTCCCCGTGACGGTGCAGTGCGTCTGGCTCTGCGTGTCCAGGTGGGGGCCGAAAAGCACGGCCCCGAGAACGATGAGCCCCAGGAGCCCCATCACGCTGATGCCACCCTGCCGTGCGGTACTTCGGCCCATCAGGCCACCTCCAAGCTGTCCATGCTGATCGGGCCGACGTCGACGCCGAGGGACTCGGCGACGGCCGCGATGAGGTCCCGTGCGGCCGGTGGAGTGACGGCGTTCCCGGCGAGGCGGACCTGCTCGCGCTTGGTGCCGAGGAGGAGGTACTCGGCAGTGAACGCCATGCCGCGCTTGATCTCCTCGGGGGTGAGCATGCGGAACTCGCAGTCGTCAACGTCGACCGAGATCCGCGCGCCCGGCTGCAGGAGCGACTGGGTGCCGCTGGCGGTCTGCGTGCGCATCGGCTCGTGGACCGGGGTGGACATCTGGCTGCTGTCTCCGCGGGCGGTGTTGTTCCGCATCACGAGCGCGTGGTGGTTCCCGCCGGCGGCGACGGTGTCGATGGGCTGCTGGGCCGGCTTGGTGACGCCGTGGTTCCGCAGCGGGACGACGAGTGCCTGGGAGACGGTGCCGGCGACGACGGTCTTCAACGCCTCAGCGGTCGACGCCGCGGTGCCGTGGGTGCGCAGCGGGACGACGAGGCCGGTCTCGTTGCGGGTGGACTGCGTGCGCAGCGGCCCGGACACCGGCGCCGCGTGCTTCCCGTCCCGGCCCTCGACCGGGACCAGGAGCGACGCGTTCACCGTGGAGGCGACCAGGGTGGGCAGCGGGTCCTCGACGGGCCGTGAGCGGCGCTCGTCGGCGCCGTAGAGGTGGTTCACGACGAGCGCCTTGGACGCGGTGGTGTGCAGGGTCTTGAGGACGTCGGTGCTCGGCCAGGCGCGCACGTACCCGTCGGGGTTGCTGTGCTGGCGGTGCTTGGGGTCGGTGGAGTCGTAGGCGTTGCCGGCAGCCTCGACCACGACGGGCGCCCAGTGCTTCTCGATGCCGCGGCGGATCCGCTCGCGCGTCTTCGGCGCGAGCGGGCGGAGGCGATCGCCGATGCGCTGGCCAGGGATGGACCAGTCGATGATTGAGGACGCCGGCAGCCACCCCGGCTCGAGCACACGACCGCGGCAGGAGACCTTGGGGCACTGGTAGACGTACTGCGCCCGGTAGCGGCCCCACCGCTCGCGCTTCTTGAAGACCTGCTCGGCGCGGACGATGCCGTGCTCAGGGCAGAACGCCCGCGGCCGCGTCCACTTCGCCAGATCGGGACGCCGGTTCCCGCGGCGCCAGAACACGACGTACATCCGGTCCCGTGACTGTGGCGCCGGCGCACCGAGCGCTTGGGCGTGCATCGAGTTGAGCCACACGGTCTCGTGGTCGTAGCCGAGGAGCTCCATCGACATCAGCCAGGCCGGGAACTGAATCCACTTCGCCGCGTCGACGACGTTCTCCACGATCACCGCCTCGTACCGGTGGTACTCGGCGAACCGCGGGATGTCCCACATGGTGGCCCGGGACCGCTCGGCTGCCTCGGATGGCAGCGGGCGGTCGTCGTAGAGGTCGAACTCCCCCTGCGTGCTCCCCCGCTTGATGCCCGCGGCCTGCGAGTGCGAGGTGCACTCGGGGGATCCCCACAGGATCTTCGTGCGCGGGTAGCGGCGCGGGTCGACCTGGGACAGGTCCGCGATGTCGTGGTCGGTGTCGGGGTGGTTCGTGTTGTGGGTCTCGATCGCGAGCTTCCAGTGGTTCGCCGCCATCCGCACACGCACACCCGGGACCTGCAGGGCGCCAGACGAGGATCCGCCGGCACCGCAGAACAGGTCCGTCAGCGTCAGGTCCACGACGAGTCCTGTCCCGCATCAGGTTCGTCGTCGACGAGCGCCTGGCCCAGACGACGCATCTCAGCGTCCTCGAGGATGAGGCGGATGGTGCCGAGCGCGGACGCGTTCGCGCCGGCGTCGAGGTTCGCGCCATCGACCGCGGTCCGGATCTCGGAGAGCGCCCGCCGCGTCATGCCCGCTTCCCTCTCGGCGCGCACCGTCCGTCGGTACGCGCGCTCCGCGGCCGCGCTGCAGTCGTGCCCCTCGAGGAGGTCCGCTGCGGCCCGCTCCCATGCCTCGAGGCGGCTCTCCGCCTCGCCGTCGCTGGCGGGCTGGCTCACTGGTCCTGCTCCGAGTCGACCGGCCGGTCGAACCCGAAGAGCTTCGGGTCAGCGCCCGGATTGAGGACCTCGCCCCACATCATCTGAGATCCCTCCTCGTCCTTCTGCCCCAGGACGAGCAGATGCGAGGGAGAGCCCTTGGGTAGCTCCTTGAGGTCGGGACGCATGCTCACCACGGAGCGGACACACTCGAGGGCCCAGCCTCCCCGGAGGCTCTCCTGGAGCGTCGCGTCCGCGGCGTCGACCCCGAACAGCTGCGCCGGCGCCGGCGCCCCCGCTCCCCTCGACACGAGAGCCCGGTCGGGCGCGCTGACACTCCTCTCGGCGAAGCGGGCATCGCCCCACAGCATCAGGGATCCCTGCTCGGTCGGGTCGCCCAGGACGATCAGATGCGCGAGGTTGTCGCGCATGCCACCGGTGACCAGCTCCGCGTCCGGCCGCGGTGCCCTGATGAGGACGTGGATGCCCGCGGAGCGCCCGAGCGAGATCAGCTCGTGGAGCTGCTCGAGCGACGTGGCGCCGGCGTCGCGCTTGATCCACGGGAAGTCGTTGACGATGACCACGAGCGGTCGAAGCGCATCAGCGCCGTCCGCGTCGCCCTTGACCTGTCCGAAGCGGCCGTAGAGCGTGTCGGTCAGCTTGTCGAGCATTGCGGAGATCTCCTCCGGGGAGGACGCGATCTTGCACTCGGGGATGCCACGATACGGCGCGAACTCAACGCCCTTCGGGTCGATGAGGAAGATGTCGAGGCTGTGCACGACCGCGCCCACGATCAGGGAACCGACGAGGGATCCACCCCCCAGTCCGGTCGGGGTGATGGCGAGCACATGAGCGGCGGTCGAGGTTCGGCCGAGTTCCCACCCGATGGCGTTGCCGCTGGCGTCGACGCCGTAGTACAGGCACGGAGATGCCGGGTCTCCGAACTTGTCCCCGTAGAGACTGATTCCCGGGTGCTCGATGACCGTCGGCAGGATGTCGTTGCCGGTGCAGGGCTGCTTCTTCGAGTTCTTGCTGAACCAGTTCATGGTGTGTCCCTTCGTTGAAGTGATGTGGAGCTAGGTGGCTAGAGGCCGTCGAGCGTGATGGCGCCTGTATCGAATGCAGATACCTCCGCGGCCAGGAGATTGGCTTGGTACAGGTAGATAGCGGGGCCGTCAGCCCGGGTGGCGAGAATGTGGATTCCGACTCCGGCGCCCTGGCGGACGATCTCGCCGATGAGGCCCAACACGTGTGCCTTGCAGGTATCGGAATGCATGTCCCGAACCCAGCTCATGTCGATGACCACGTACCAGGGGCGCAGCGGACCCAGCGCGGAACCCGCCCATTCCTCAATGCGGAGCCGAACGGCGTGCCGGCGGCTCAGCTCGTCGCGGACGGCTTCGAGGGCGGCCGGCCAGAGTCGCTCATCGGCGATGGTGCTGATGCCGCGACCCTCGACCGGGGCGAACGGGGCCAGGAACGTGAACTCACCCTCGGCCGCCCGCCGCTCACACCAGGCGCCGAGGGCCTCCCGCGTCGCGCTGTCGCCGTACGCCCCCTGCAGGACGCGGGCATGACCATCGCGCTCCGGCTCGAACTCGCTCAGCGGCCTCACGGCCGGCTCCAGCATCCGGGCCCTCATCTCGCGCCCGCCCAGATTTCGTCCACGGGCGTCCTCGCGATCTCGAGGAGCACGTCGGCGTGGCACGGCTGGTCGGCGCGGCACCAGCACGCGAGATCTCGGCCGACGAGACGCTCACGGACCTGCAGCTGCACGTGGAGCCGTCGACTGACCCACCGGCGGTAGAACTCGACCGCGGTCGCAGCGTCCGGGACCGGCACCATGGAGTCGTCGTCCGTGGCCTCGATCAGACCGACCCGCACGGTGTCGCCGATACGGAAGCCGTTGCCCCACTGCGACGGACGAGCCACCGACACGGCGCCCTCGGGCAGTCGCGCACCGCGTCGACGTGAGAGCTGCAGCCGGCGCGGCCCTACCGGAACCGAGGCGACCGCCGCACCCGAGTCCGCGCCGTCGATCTGGCCGCTCATGGGAGGCACACCTCCCAGACCTCCCGGGGGAACGCGACGACGGCCCCGTTGATCTGGAGCTTCCACGCGTCCGAGGTGCATCCGGCGAAGCGCCCGGTCACGAGCTCGTCCACCGGCCCCACCTTCGTGAACGTCCACCGCACGAGCTCGACATCGTCGTCGTGCGTCCGCAGGAACGCGTAGTCGTCCGGCAGACGCCCCTGGATGCGTGGTAGCCCACCCGGACGCCGCCCCCTGCGCTTCGCGCCCGCCCGCGCCCCGGGCGGGAGCTTCCGCTCCTTCTCGCGCTTGTCCTGCGCGTAGCAGGTCCTACAGAGCCCGAACGCGTTGTGCTCCACCGTCCCCGGGAACCGCTCCACGGACGCGCCCTGCGGACGCATCGACCGGCGGCAGCGCCCGCACGACCGACCTTCCTGCGCGCTCATGACCCGACCGGCTCTCGGCGGTCGCCGACCTCGTGGGCAATGGGGAGGGTCTGTGCGTGGAGGTTCTGCTCGCAGAGGGTGACGGTGAAGGGCTCGGAGGCGAGGACCGTGCGATGCGCGGGTGAGCCGGTGTCGGCGGTTGCGCGCTGGTCCTCGAGGGCGAGCAGCGTGTCAAGGTGGTGGGCGCACGCTTCGTTCGCCTGCCTCCGCTCATCCGAGGTTGGCGCGCATGCGACGCGGGCCCAGCGGGCGCGAGCGGCGTCCGCGTGCATCTGCTCGAGGTCGACGGCCGCTCGGCTCGAGACCGTGCCGGTGTCGTCCGCGACCGGCGCGACCGGCTCCAGATGGACGGCCGTCTGTACGCGGGTGAACTGGACCTCGTCCTTGTCCGTGCCCCAGTGCGTCGTCCACTCGCCCCCGTGCAGCGTCTGGGCGGCGAGGAGCTTCTGCACTCGAATCTCAGTCGCCTTCCGCCAGAACCCGCTCCACATCTGCGGCACAGGACCTCGGAATCTCACGGTCACCGCGAGGACCTGGTTCTCGTCGTGGCTGACAGCGACGAGGAAGGACGGGCCGGGAAGGCGCTCGAACGCCTTCCGTACGACGGAGTCCGCGCGGTGGCTGGCAGCGTCGACGTCGGTCAGATCGACGCCAAAGTAGTCGTCGCGCCCGTTGAAGGGTGACCAGCGTGCGTGCTCAGTCATGAGGTCGTACGCGATGGCCACGACGACCACGCCCAAGATGAGGACGGCGCCGGGGATCAGGACATCCCCGGGGACGAGGGCGGTTCCCTGGGTGAGGGGCAAGAGGTTCACGGTGGGGCCTTTCTGGATGCCCGTCATGCGGGCGGGACGGAGTGAGTGGTGGGCCCGTGACGGGTCAGGAGCCGGTGAGTCCGAGTTCGCGTGCGCGCTTGGAGCGCGGGTTCGGGCGGAGGCGCTGGATGGTGCGGCTGACGACCCGCTCGGGCAGGTCGAGCTGGTGGGCGATCTCGTCGGCGTGGATGCCGGCGAGTGCGAGGTCGTTGATCCTGATCAGCTGCTCGTCGCTGACCTCGCATGCGCGGGGCGTCTTGCCGCAGGTGACGTTGATGGCGTGCTGGACGAGCTGGGCGACGAGTTCGCGAGCCTCGATGTGGCGGTGCTCGGCGATCTTGACGAGGGCGGCGTAGGCGGGGAGGGGGAGGTGGATGGTCAGCGGGAGGGTGTCGGTCGCCAGAGCTGGCGCCGGGGTGTGGGTGGTGGTCACGGTGGCTTCCTGTGGGGCTCGGGCGCTCGAGGCGCGTGATGGGTGAGGGGGTCAGCTGGCGACAAGATCGCGGTCCGGGGACCATCGGTGGGCTCGTCCGTGGTCGAGGTACTCGCGGTTGAGGTCCGCGGCGTTGTCGGCGCGCCAGTGGGTGACGCCGGCGGTAGAGATGGCGGGGATGCGGAGATGGTTCCGTCGGCGCCAGATGGTGACGTCGCCGACGCCGAGGAGCTCGGCGATCTCCTTGTCGGAGCGCCGGAGGGCGTTGAGCCGGCGGATCTCCGCATCGAGGGTGGAGGCGACCTCCGCCGGGAGGCGTCCTCGCCGCTGGGAGAGGACGCGGTGGCCGGTGTAGATGCCCTGCGGTCGCGGCTGGGTGGCGGTGGGAGGGGGCGAGGCGGTGGTCATGGCGTCGAGGTCGGCGAGCACGTCGACGCAGTCGGGGCAGATGGGGCCGGCGGTGTGGAACTCGATTCCGCAGCGGCTGCAGCTGATCGTGAGCACGGGGTCCTCCTTGCAGGGGTCTGGGCGCGGCATAGCGCTGGTCGGCGCTATGAAGCCGGGGTCGTGGGTGTTGCGGGGCGGGGCGGGGTGCAGGCGTCGAGGACGTGGCGGATGGCGCTGCGGTCGTCGTCGTCGAGGGTGAGGTGGTACTGGCTGACGGTGTTGGTGAAGCGGGTGACGTACAGGCAGGCGGCGTGACTCTCAGCCGGTGGCAGCCAGCTGGCGGGACCGTCTTGGTCGGACTTGCCGGCGAGGCTGGATGCCTGGGTGGTCTGGAGGTTGGCGAAGTCGGTGGCGAACTTCTCGCGCTGCTCGGCGCTCCAGGTGTTCGCCCCGTGCTGCCAGGCCCAGCGGAGGGGGACGACCTCGTCGATCGCGGCGGGCGAAGTGCCTGTGGCGAGCTCCTCGGCGCGGTAGTAGCTGATGGGTCCGCTGTTGTCGGCGTAGCTGTCGTAGAACGTTCCGGTGGACACGACGCAGTTGTGCGTTCCGGGCGTGTAGCGGATGTCCGTGAGGTCGCGGGCGAGGACGTCGTTGCGCTGGTCGCAGCCGTTCTGGTCGGTGTCCGACCACCGGGGGCCGAACGCGTCCGGGGAGTACGCGTAGGAGGCTCCTGTGGCACCGGCGGGGATCGCGTCCAGGAGGGCCTTGACCGCGTCGGCGTTGATGGCTGGGTGGGGGGTGAGGGTGATCAGGCCGGCCGCCGCGAGGTCGTCCGTGACGGGGCCGAGCGACACGTACGCGCCGTTGCGGTTCCAGTCGAGCGACTCGAACGACACGTCGACCCGCTGATGGATCCATCGGTAGACGTCGACCGCCGGAGGAATGCCCGCCTGCACGGCCACGAAGAAGCCGACGGCCAGGACCGTGATCAGGAAGCCGACGCTCGCGAAGAGGGACTCGCCGGGCGCGGTCCGCTGGTCGCTCATCGTGCGCCCACCTGCGCCTGCTCGGCGGCCCATCGGGCGACCTCCGCCCACTCGGGGCGCGGAACCTGGAGGTGCTGCTCGGAGTTGTGGATCCGTGCGGCGCGCTCAGTCGTGTCCATCCGACCTTCGGCGGTACCGGTCCACGCGCACGGCTGGCAGCGGGGCGTCCAGAGCCCGTCGTCGTAGTCCACGACGGCCTCGCCTCCCGCGCCGTCGGGCGAGCAGGTGAACCGGGCCGCCCGGCAGTTCGGGCAGGCGAGCCCGCGCACGGTCTCGAGCACGTCGCCGTGCGCGAAGACGTGCCCGCATGCGCTGCACACGCACCTGGTCATCAACATCGGTCGTCCCTTCACCGCTCGCTACACCTACTGATAGTTACTCATACGACTTACACATATGGCAATAGTTACGCACAGCTCGGGTCGACTGCAGGAGCCCCCGGGCGTTCGTCGCGAAGCGGGGTGAGACCCAGGGCCTCGTCCAGGGAGGTGATCGGGGCGAGGTTTGACGGCCTCCCGAGGGTGACGTGCAGCGCACTGATCCGGGCCAGACGCTCGGACTCGGGACCTGGCGGGCAGCAGCCACCCGGCAACGACGAGAACGGCGGTGCCGCCCAGTAGGCCGCCCAGTTCTCGTCCGCGAACTCCGTCGGCGTAGGCAGGGGACGGTCGGGATCGAGGTTCGCGGGGATCTCGTCGATGAGCTCACAGAAGTCGACCGCGAACCGCTCCTGGGCTTCGGCGTCGAGCTTGCAGAGCTCGTTCAGCGTGTCGAGCCAGGCGACGGCGTCGAGGTACGCGACAGACGGGGCGGCGACCGGCGGCAGATCTGCGGTGATCTCCTCGGGCAGGGCCGGCGAGTACGGCCGGGTGCTCGCGACGCGCGACGGCCCGCTCTGGGGCACCTGGTGGAGCAGTTCACGGTGGTGCATGGCGACTCCCTCTCTCGGCGGCCCCGGTGGGGCCTCTACCTACGAGGGGTGGGCGCTAGCTGTACTCGGCCATGACGTTGGTGACACTTCGGGGCGTGTGAAGAGGCCTCCTGGCTTGATGGAGCTGTTCAGTTCAACCATCGCCAGGAGGCCTCGATGTCCCACGGTA
>NZ_JAAVCB010000140.1:0-11809 GCF_014802555.1 Clavibacter sp.
CCGCGACCTACCCTGCCTGGCTGCATCACTACAACCACCACCGCCCCCACACCGGCATCGGCGGACTCACGCCCGCCGAACGCGTTCACAACCTCACTGGGAACTACAACTAGGCCGCGGGCTCGATACCCACGGACGCCTCGGCCGGCTCCGGCAGCGGCGGCTCGCCGGTCGGGCGCGCGTAGTAGGCCCAGGGGATCCACATCGACCCGATCCGCTCCCAGCCCTCCGCCTCCAGCGCGTGCCGCGACGAGAAGACGCTGACCCGGCGGTACTCCCACTGCTGATCGTCCTGCACGAGGTCGTGGTAGAGCGTGCCGAAGGCGACGGAGTGCCAGCCGTGCCGGCCCGCCTCCTCCAGCCGCTCCATCTCGGTGAACGCGGTAACCGGACTCAGGCGCCGGCCACGTGTGCCCACCGGTCGGGCCTCCTGGCCGAACCGCTGTTGCGCGGCCTGCCGCGAGATGCGCAGCGTGTCGCCGATCCGCTCCCAGCTCGCCCCGGCGGCCCTGGCCGAATGGACGGCGTCACGGAGCGTGTCGTGGGCCTCCGCGTCGATGTCGGCGACTGTCGCGACGAGTCGCAGGTACGCGTCCCGATCGCCCTCGAGGTCGCGGTGGATGTCCGGGTCGAGTCGGCTGATGATGGCGGCGATGCCGTCGCGGATGATGGTCTGCTTCTTATTCACACCGTCAACCTACGCTTGACGCATTGCTGTGTCAACGCGTGCTTGACGCGCGAGCGGTCGGGGTTCTCGTGGCGTCGTCGCTCGGTTCGACGCTCGCTCGTCAGCCGAACGACACGTGCTGCATCACCCACGCGTGCATCACGACCGCGGCCGCCGCGGACGCGTTGATGGAGCGGGTGGATCCGAACTGCGAGATCGCGACGGTCATGTCGGCCGCGGCCACCGCCTCGTCGCTGAGGCCCGGGCCCTCCTGGCCGAAGACGAGCACGCAGCGCTCCGGGAGGCGCGTGGTCTCGAGCAGCACGGATCCGTCGACGTTGTCGATCGCGATGATCGGCAGGCCCTCCCCGCGCGCCCACTCCACGAGGTCGGCGATGGTGGCGTGGTGCACGACGTGCTGGTACCGGTCGGTGACCATCGCGCCGCGCTTGTTCCAGCGGCGGCGGCCGACGATGTGCACGGTGTCGGCGGCGAACGCGTTGGCGCTCCGCACGATCGACCCGATGTTCATGTCGTGCTGCCAGTTCTCGATGGCCACGTGGAACGGGTGCCGGTGCTGGTCGAGGTCGGCGACGATCGCGTCCATCCGCCAGTAGCGGTAGCGGTCGATCACGTTGCGGGTGTCGCCGCGCTCGAGCAGCTCCGGATCCAGGTGCGGCTCGTCGGGCCAGGCGTCGGATCCGCCGGGCCAGGGGCCGACGCCGTGCGTGCTGTGCTCGTGGGTGGGCGCCGCCTCCGGCGCCTCGGGCTCCGACATCAGATGTAGATCCCGGGATCCACGAAGAACGCCGGATCCACGTGCGCGTCGGGCGCGCGACCCGCCCGCTTCCCGGTCTCGACCGCGGGGATGCCCGTGAGCACGGATCCCGCGGGCGCGTCCTTCACGACCACCGCGTTCGCGCCGATGACGCTGCCCGCGCCGACCGTGATGGGCCCGAGCAGCTTCGCTCCGGCGCCGATGGTGACGCCGTCGCCGACCGTCGGGTGCCGCTTGCCGTGCACGAGGCTCTTCCCGCCGAGCGTGACGCCGTGGTACATCAGCACGTCGTCGCCGACCTCGGCCGTCGCGCCGATCACGACGCCCATGCCGTGGTCGATGAACAGCCGCCGGCCGATGCGCGCCCCCGGGTGGATCTCCACCCCGGTCAGCGCCCGCCCGACCTGGGCGAGCAGCCGCGCGGCCAGCCGCAGACGCCGCCGCCACAGCGCGTGCGACACCCGGTGCAGCCACACCGCGTGCAGGCCCGGGTAGCCGAGCACCATCTCCGCGTACCCGCGCGCGGCCGGATCGTGGGCGCGCGCGGTGCGGAGGTCCTCGACGACCCGGGCGACGATCCCCACGCCTAGTCGCGCAGGTCGTCGAACAGCACGGTCGAGAGGTACCGCTCGCCGAAGTCGCACACGATCGCCACGATGGTCTTGCCTTTGCTCTCCGGGCGCTTCGCGATCTCGAGCGCGGCCCACACGATGGATCCGGACGAGATCCCGCAGAGGATGCCCTCGTCGGTCGCGAGCGCGCGCGAGACGCGGATGGAGTCCTCGAGCGAGACGTCGACGACCTCGTCGTAGATCCCGGTGTCGAGGATCTCGGGCACGAAGTTCGCGCCGATGCCCTGGATCTTGTGAGGGCCGGGCTTGCCGCCGTTGAGGATGGGCGAGTCGAGCGGCTCGACCGCGACGATCTTGACGCCCGGCTTCCGCTCCTTCAGCACCTGGCCGACGCCCGTGATGGTGCCGCCCGTGCCGACGCCCGCGATGAACACGTCGACGCTGCCGTCGGTGTCCGCCCAGACCTCCTCGGCCGTGGTCTCGCGGTGCTTCTGCGGGTTCGCCGCGTTCGCGAACTGCTGCGCCCAGATGGAGTTCGGCGTCTCGTCCACGATCTGCTTGGCCCGGTCGACCGCGCCGCGCATGCCCTCGGGGCCGGGGGTCAGCACGATCTCGGCGCCGTACGCGCGCAGCACCAGCCGGCGCTCGATGCTCATCGTCTCGGGCATCGTGAGCACGACCTTGTACCCACGCGCCGCGCCGACCATCGCGAGCGCGATGCCCGTGTTGCCGCTCGTGCCCTCGACGATGGTGCCGCCGGGCTTCAGCGCCCCCGCCTCCTCGGCCGCGTCGATGATGGCGACGCCGATGCGGTCCTTCACGCTGGACGCCGGGTTGTGCGACTCGAGCTTCACGAGCACCGTCGCGTCGAGTCCCTCGGTGAGCCGGTTGAGCCGGACGAGCGGCGTGCCGCCGACCAGCTGGGTGATGTCGTCGTAGACGCGACCTGCCATGGGTTCCACCTTCATCGTGATCCGGATCGGTGCGGGGCGCTGCCGCGCGCACCTGCTCGACTTCGAGCCTATGGGAGGCCAACCGCGCGTGTCGCGGCGGCATTCCGGGGCGGGCGGACGGCCTGTCGGGACGAGCTGTGGAGGAGTCCGTCGCCGCCAGCATCGCCCGGGCGAGGATGCGCGCGACAACCCCGAGGTGACCCCGCGGCGTCCGAAATCCGCACCCGAACCGGGATCCCTCCTGCTCACGAAGGAGAGACATGCCCATCCCCGCGCGTCCACTCACGATGATGCTCGTCGTCACCGCAGCCTCGCTGGTCGGAGCCATGACCGCCGCCCTGGGAGCTGCTCCCAGCGCGGTCCCGGTCGCCGCGCCGCGCAGAGCAGCGGTCGCGAGCGTGAGCGTCGACTCCGTTGCCCGAATGGCGCCCGCGACCAGCCTGGCTGCCACCCCCGCCATGACCGACGCCGACCTCGACGGCCTCGTTGCGGTGCTGGACGCCCTGCCCGAAGACATCAAGTCGGCCGATCCCCGCACGACGCCGGACTACGAGCGGCGGCTGAGCCGCGCCATGGAGGCGACGACCTCCGCTCGGCAGTCCACGAGGGCGGATGCTTCCGTACTCCTCGGACTCGCACCGCGGCATCTCCTCGGCGAGGCCGGACGCATCGGTGCGCCGACGCAGGTGGAGCTGGCGACCGACTGGATCGCCTGCGGCGCAGCGGTCGCCGGCGTCATCGCCCAGTACGGCATCCCTGTGGTAAAGGTCCTCGGGTGGATCCGTGAGGCTCGAGAGATCTGGCAGACCGCCTACGGGATCTACGTCGCCATTCGGGATGGAGTGTTTGCCGTGCAGATGGGCGAAGAGGCCGCCCAGCTCCTCGGCGCGATCCTCGGGGTGGACGGCGTGGCGAGCGCCTACTTCAGCTCCGCGGCGGTGACCGCCTGATGCGGAGCCTCTCCGGCGCTCGAGCCGACCGACCCCGCAATCCGCCGGGCTGGGAACCTCCGGACCTCTGGGCCCCCATCGTCGGGCACTTCACCGTGGCCCTCGTCAAGACGCCGCTCGTCCTCCTTGTGACGTGGGTCGCATCAACCATCACGGGAACGGGTCACGCTCGTGCATCCGAGATCGTGTCGGCCGCCGTCGTGATGACCATCCTCGATGTCCTCGTCACGGTCGCCGTGGAGCGTCCGTTCGTCGTTCGCCGACGCTTGGCGAGCCCTGGCGGTTGGGACTTCGCGCTCCTACCGTGGCTGGCTTCATCCGCCGTCGCCTATGCGGCTGGCATCGCGATGCTCGGGGTGCCACTGGGTCTCGTCCTAGCGACGGCGATGACCTCCGTCGAAGGACTCGAGATGCTGTGGAGACGCGCCTGGCGTCCCGGGGACACCGATGCCGAGTTCCAAGAGAAGTGGGCCAGGACGAAGGAGCTCGCGAAGGAGACCTTCGCGCCCGACGTCGCGGAGATCCGCCGACGGCTGGACGAGCGGGCCATGGACGGGTACCGCCGGAGGATCGCCGAGCGCGAGGCGCAGCGGGAGCAGGAGGCCGACAACCCGCCGCGCGACGCGTGACCGCCGCCCGCCGAGGCGGCAGGCTGGACCCATGAGCACGCGCATCGAGGTGGCGGGGCCGGGCGGCCCCGAGGTGATGACCATGACGGACGGACCGGTGCCGGATCCCGGACCCGGCGAGGTGCGGATCCGGGTGCACGCCGCGGGCGTCAACTTCATCGACACGTACCGGCGCAGCGGCGTCTACCCGATGGCGCACCCGTACATGCCGGGATCCGAGGCCGCGGGCGTCATCGAGGCGCTCGGCGACGGCGTCGCGGGCGTGCACGTGGGCGACCGCGTCGCGACCGCCGAGGCGTCGGGCACGTACGCGCAGCACGCGCTCATCCGCGCGGAGACGCTGCTGCCCGTGCCCGACGGCGTGGGCTTCGAGACCGCCGCCGCGCTCCCGCTCCAGGGCCTCACCGCGCACTACCTCGCGACGAGCTCGTACCCGGCCGGCCCCGGGGATCGCGCGCTCGTGCACGCGGGCGCGGGCGGCGTGGGGCTCCTGCTCACGCAGCTGCTCGTGGATCGCGGGGTCGAGGTGATCACCACGGTGTCGACCGAGGAGAAGGCCGCCCTCTCGCGCGCGGCCGGCGCGACGCACGTGCTCGGCTACGACGACGTGCCCGTGCGCGTCCGCGAGCTGACGGGCGGCCGCGGGGTCGACGTCGTGTACGACGGGGTCGGCCGCGACACGTTCGACGGCTCGCTCGCCAGCTTGCGCATCCGCGGCACCCTCGTGCTCTTCGGCGGCGCGAGCGGCCAGGTGCCGCCATTCGACCTGCAGCGCCTCAACTCCGGCGGATCCCTGTCGGTCTCCCGCCCCACGCTCGCCCACTTCCTGCTCGACGCCGAGGAGCGGCGCTGGCGCGCGGGCGAGCTGTTCGCAGGCGTACTCGACGGATCCCTCGACGTGCGCGTCGGCGCGACCTACCCGCTCGCGGACGCCGCGCGCGCCCACGAGGACCTCGAGGCGCGGCGCACGACGGGGTCGATCGTCCTGGTCCCCTGACGGCGGGTCGGCGGGCTCGCACCGGCACCGCCTACCCTCGTCCCATGCCCGCACCCGGATCCGCGCCCACGCGCCTCGGCTTCCTCACGACCGGCGCGTTCGACCCCGCCGACCCCGCGACCGGCCTCGAGGACGCGCTCCGGCTCGTCGAGCTCGGCGACGCGCTCGGCCTCGACACCGCGTGGCTCCGGCCCGACCACCTCGTGAACGCGATCTCGTCCCCCGTCGCGATGCTGGCTGCCGCCTCGCAGCGCGCCCGCCGCATCGGGCTCGGCACGGCGTCGATCCCCGTCCGCGCCGAGAACCCGCTCCGCCTCGCGGAGGACCTCGCGACCGTCGACCTGCTCTCCGGCGGCCGCCTCCGCCCCGGCCTCTCGGTCGGCAACCCGACGCGCGTCGCGGCCGTCGACCGGGCGATCCACCCGGTGACCGCCGAGCACGAGGAGCCGGGACGCGAGCGCCTGCTCCGGTTCCGCGACCTGCTGCGCGGCGGTCGGGTGCCGGGCGCGGAGGAGCACGACGATGAGCGCGACGCCGAGGACGACGACGCACTCACCTCCACCGTGCAGCCCGCGTCGCCCGGCCTCGCCGACCGCCTGGGCTACGGCGCGGCGACGCTCCGCACGGCCGCATGGGCGGGCACGCACGGCTTCCACCTGCTCGCGTCCGACGTGACCGAGCGCGGATCCCGGGGCCGCGGCTTCGCGCAGGACCAGCGCGCCCTCATCGACGCCTACCGTGCCGCGCACCCGGATCCGGCCGCCGCGCACGTCACGCTCGCCCTCGTCGTGGTGCCCACCGACGGGGCCACGGCCGAGCAGCGCGCCCGGTACGCGGCCGATGCGGCGGCGCGCGCCGAGCGGGCCGCGCGAGCCGACCAGGGGGAGGACGCGCAGGCCGCGTCGAGCATGGTCCGCGCGCCCGACCTCGTGGGCCCGTCCGACGAGCTCGCCGCCGCCCTCCTCGCGGATCCCGCCGTGCAGGCCGCGGACGAGCTCGCGATCGTGCTCCCGGCCGGGCTGCCCGCGGGCGACCGCGCGCGGATCCTCACGGACGTCGCCGAGCGCCTCGGCCCGGCGCTCGGCTGGTCGCCCGCGACGGCCTGATCCGTCCGCCGCGCGCCGACGACGTCCCCACCCGCGCACGCAGCTCGCGAGTCGCGTCGCGGTCCGCCTACCCTCGATGCATGCCCGCATCCGGTACCCCGCTGAAGCGCCTCGGCTTCCTCACCATCGGCACCTTCGACCCGGCGGATCCCGCCGCCGGCCACGAGACCACCCTCCGCGTCATCGAGCGCGGCGAGCAGCTGAGCTTCGACAGCGCGTGGCTCCGGCACCGCCACCTCCAGCACGGGATCTCCTCCCCCGTCGCCGTGATGGCCGCGGCCTCGCAGCGCACGGAGCGCATCGATCTGGGCACGGCCGTCACGCCCATCGGCGCGGAGAACCCGTTCCGCCTCGCCGAGGACCTCGCGACGGTGGACCTCCTCACCGGCGGCCGCCTGCAGCCCGGCTTCTCGATGGGCACGCCCATGTCGTTCGACCGGTACCGCGACGCCATCTACCCCGACACCCTCGAGCAGGAGGACCTCGGCTACGACCGGCTCCTGCGCTTCCGCGACCACGTGCGCGGCGACGTCGTGGACGACCGCGCCGGCCGCGAGGGCCAGGAGGAGTACGCGTCCACCGTGCAGCCGCAGTCGGCGGGCCTCGTCGACCGGCTCTGGTAGGGCGCGGGCAGCACCCGATCCGCGGTGTGGGCCGCGGAGAACGGCTTCCACCTCCTCACCTCCAGCGTGATCTAGGGCGAGCTCGGGAACGACTTCGCCGCGGACCAGCGCGTGCAGGTCGACGCCTACCGCGCCGCCCACTCGCGCGGCGCCGAGGCCCGGGTCTCGCAGGGCCTCGTCGTGATCCCCACCGACCGCGCGACGCACGAGCAGCGCGCCCGCTACGAGGCGTACGCCGCCTCCCGGGCGCACCGGGTCGGCGTGCCGATGGGGCCGCGGAGGATGCTCTTCGCGGCGGACCTCGTGGGCACGTCCGACGAGATCGCCGCGACCCTGCACGCCGACGCCGGGTTCCAAGCGGTCGACGAGGTCGCGTTCGCCCTGCCGTTCACGTTCGGCGAGGCCGACCTCGAGCAGATCCTCACCGACATCGCGGAGCGCCTCGGCCCGGCGCTCGGCTGGTCGCCGGCCGCCTGAGCCGCGCTGACGACGACCCCGCGCACGACGACGCCCCTCCCGCGCGTGGCGGGAGGGGCGTCGCGAGCGATCCGGCGAGGGATCAGTGCATGCTCACGGCCTCGCTCGACGCGCCCTCGCGGAAGCGCTCGAGGGGGACGCGCACCATCGACCAGGAGATGATCGAGGCGCAGGCCACGCCGATCGCCGCGGCCAGGAACACCACGTGGTACCCGTCGACCTGCTGCTGCAGCGGGTTCGCGACGCCGTCGGTGACCGACGCGGTGACCGCCGACGCGAACAGGGCCGTGAAGACGGCCGTGCCGATGGATCCGCCGATCTGCTGCGTGCCCGTGAGCGCCGCGCCCGCGACGCCCGCATCCCGCGGCTCGATGCCGGAGAGCGCCACGTTCTGCATGGGCACGAACACGAACGCGAGCCCGATGCCGAGCAGGATCTGGCCGGGCAGCACCTGCACGACGTACGCGCCGTCGACCGTGATCCGGCTGAACCAGAGGAGACCGGCCGCCGCGACGAGGGGACCCACGGTCATGAGGATGCGCGGGCCGACCTTCGGGAGGAGGCGGGCGACCTGCGGGGCCGTGAGCATGATGGTCGCGGCCATGGGCAGCGACGCGAGCCCCGAGATCAGCGGCGACATGCCGAGCACGATCTGGAAGTGCAGGGTGAGGTACAGCAGCCCGCCGAGGAGCGCCACGCCCACCATCACGGAGGTGAGGTACGCGCCGCCGCGGGTGCGGTCGGCGACCACGCGGAGCGGCAGCAGCGGGTTGCGCGCCCGCGACTCCCACCAGACGAACGCGACCATGATCCCCACGCCGAGCGCGAGGAAGCCGATGGTGTCCGGCTCGCCCCAGCCGTTCTCCGCGCGGGAGAAGCCGTAGACGATCGACGCGAGGCCGAGGGTGACGAGCAGGGCGCCGGGCACGTCGTAGCTGCGGTCGCCGTCGGCCCGGCTCTCCTTCACGAGCGGGATGCCCGCGATGATCGCGACGATCGCGATGGGCACGTTGACGAGCAGGCACCAGTGCCAGCTGAGGTACTCGGTGAGCACGCCGCCGAGCAGCAGGCCGACGGCCGCGCCGGATCCCGCGATGGTGCCGTAGACCGCGAACGCCTTGACGCGGTCGGGGCCGGACGGGAAGGTCACCGAGAGGAGCGCGAGCGCGGCGGGCGCGAGGAGCGCCGCGAAGACGCCCTGCAGGCCGCGCGCGATGAGGAGCATCTCGCTCGAGACGGCGAAGCCGCCGAGCGCGGAGGCGGCCGCGAAGCCGACCATGCCGAGGAGGAAGGAGCGCTTGCGGCCCCAGTAGTCGGCGATGCGGCCGCCGAGCAGGAGGAGGGACCCGAAGGCGAGCGCGTAGACGGTGACGACCCAGGTGCGGTCGGCGTCGGTCATGCCGAGGTCGCGCTGGGCGGCCGGCAGGGCGATGTTCACGATGGTGCCGTCGAGCACGACCATCAGCTGGGCGAGGGCGACGACGGCGAGGAGGATCCACTTGCTGCGGGCGGACGGCGCGGCGGGGGTGGTGGGCGCGGCGGGCGCGGCCTGGCCGGAGGTCGCGGCGGCGGGCGTGGACGGCGGTGCGTTCTCGGGGGTGCGTGCGTGCGAGATCAGGTGCTCCTGGATGGTCGTGCGGCGCCCGGGCGGGCGAGGACGGTCCAATCTAGGGCGGCCCGGGGGCAAGAGTCAAACGAACCGGTTCGTTTGACATACGCTGTTCACATGGCAGAGACGACGGGGTCCGCTCGATCCGCGGACGACAAGCAGGACGACGTCCGGCACCGCATCCTCCTGGCCGCGCGCGAGGAGTTCGCCGCCCACGGGCTGGCGGGCGCGCGGGTCGACCGCATCGCGCGCTCGGGCCGCGCGAGCAAGGAGCGGCTGTACGCGCACTTCACCGACAAGGAGTCGCTGTTCCACGCGGTGCTGAAGCTCAACGGCGTCGAGTTCTTCTCCGCCGTGACCCTGGATCCCGAGGACCTCCCCGGCTTCGTCGGCCAGATCTTCGACCACTCGTACGCCCACCCCGAGCACCGCCGCATGCTCTCGTGGGCCCGGCTCGACGGCGTGACGCTCGACGTGCCGCACAGCGAGACGTCGCCGTCGGCGAAGGTCGACGCGATCCGCCGGGGGCAGGAGTCCGGGCACATCGACCCGTCGTGGGATCCGCAGCGCCTGCTCACGATGCTGTTCGCGCTCGCGCAGGCGTGGGTGCAGTCGCCGTACCCGGCGATGCACGAGGACGGTCCCCGGGGGCGCGCGGCCGATCGCGCGGCCGTCGTGGAGGCGGCCCGGCGGATCACGGCGCCGCCCGCGCGCTGACCCGTGCCCTCCGCTGCGGCATCGTCACGCCATCCTGCGGATTCCCCGGATGAGGGAGACGCTTCCCAGGCCCCGCCCGTAGCGTGGGGCCATGTCCGACACACTGACCCGCGAGTACGAGGCGGGCTCCAGCCACGCGCATCCGCTCCGTCGGTTCCTGCGTCGCTGCCGGGCCTGGATCGAGCTGCACCCGAAGGCCCGCTGGCTGTACCGGATCCTCGTCGGGCTGCTCGGCATGGGCATCGTGCTCGTCGGCATCGTGCTCATCCCGCTGCCCGGCCCCGGCTGGCTCATCGTCTTCCTCGGGATCGCCGTGCTCGGCACCGAGTTCCCGGCCGCGCATCGCGTGAACGTGTTCCTCAAGCGGCAGCTGCACCGGTTCTGGGACGCCTGGCGACGCTGGCGCGCCTCGCGCGCCGAGCGCCGCGCGGCCCGCGCCTCTCGCTGACCCGCTGATCCGGCCTGCCGCCCTCCCCGCGACCGCACCATCTCCCCCTTCCGGTCGATCCGCCGCACACGCCCCGCTCCGTAGGGTCGGGGCATGCCCTCTCCCGCAACGCCCCCGATCCCGGGCAAGGCCCTCCTCCGCCTTCGCACCGTCGGCCGCGAGGCCGCGCTGGTGGCCGTGGCGTTCGTCGGGGGGATGCTCGCCTTCGGCATCGCGATCGTCGCCGTCGAGGAGACCGGCGCCACCGGGGCCCGACCCGCGTTCCTGCTCCTCCTGGACTTGGGCGCCGGCCTCGTCGCCATGGGGCTCCTGCCGATCCGGCGTCGGGCCCCGGTCGGCGTCGCGCTGGTGATCGCGGCCCTCGGCGGCATCTCGTCCTCCGGCGTCGTCGCCGCGTTGATCGCGGTCGCCTCCGTGTCCGCCCGGCGCCGGGCCCGCGAGATCGCCGCGGTCGCGGGCACGCTGCTCGTCGCCACCCTGGTCTGGGAGGGCACCGGCACGACGACCGCGCCGATCCGCCCGGACGAGTGGCCGCTGATCGCCGTCACGATCCTCCTGGTGGTCGCCCTCCCCGTCGTCGTCGGGCTCTACGTGGGCGGCCGTCGGGAGCTGCTGGCCTCGCTCCGGGAGCGCGCGCGGCTCACGGAGGAGGAGCAGGCCCTCCGATCCGCGCAGGCCGCCGACCACGAGCGCACCCGGATCGCACGGGAGATGCACGACGTGCTCGCCCACCGGCTCTCCCTCGTCGCCCTGCACGCGGGAGCGCTGGAGTACCGCGACGACCTGGATGCCGCCGAGGTCCGCGCGACCGCCGGCGTCGTGCGCGACAATGCCCGGACGGCGCTCACCGAGCTGCGCGGCGTCCTCGGGGTGCTGCGGGATCCATCGGGCGCTCCGGCGGTGGCACCCCCGCAGCCGACGCTCGCCGACCTCCCCGCGCTCCTCGATGAGGCCCGCGCCCTCGGCGTCGAGGTGCGCGCGCACGTCCATCCCGGCACCCAGGACGACCTGCCGAGGCTCTCCACGACGACCTCCCGCCATGCCTACCGCGCCATCCAGGAGTGCCTCACCAACGCCCGCCGTCACGCGCCGGGCGCGCCGGTCGACGTGTCGCTCGACGGCCGGGCGGGTGGGCGCCTGCGCATCGTCGTGCGGAACCCCGCGCCCTCCCCCGCCGCCACCGGATCGCCCGCCGCGACGGCCGGCCACGGCCTCGCCGGGATCGCCGAGCGCGCCCACGCCGTGGACGGCACGCTCGACGTCTCCCGGCGCGACGGCCAGCA
>NZ_JAAVCB010000141.1:0-40776 GCF_014802555.1 Clavibacter sp.
CGCGCCGCGACCTACCCTGCCTGGCTGCATCACTACAACCACCACCGCCCCCACACCGGCATCGGCGGACTCACGCCCGCCGAACGCGTTCACAACCTCACTGGGAACTACAGCTAGGCCTGCGCCCGCAGTCGACGATGCCCGGTCTCCTCGTGAGGCCGGGCATCGTCGCGTCTAAGCGCGCCGGGGTCCGGCTGGCGACCATCCGTCTTCGGGGTCGGGCGGCGTGGGCCGCGGAGGTGGTGTGATCACCGCCGAGGTGCGTTCGCACGCGATCGAGGATTGGCGTGGGCCGGCCTTGGCAGTGCGATGCGGTGGTCCAGGAGCGTCCACGCTGACCGTGCCCCTCGGGGAAGCAGCGATGTCTCGTCGGCGGGACCGTCGCCGAGCTCCTCCCGTAGCCTCGTGGTGCGTGTGTTGCGCTCACGGTCACGTCGCCGGGCGAGGCCCGAGCCAGGGACGCGTCGTGTGGTCATGCAGCGACCCGCCGACCCTCGAGCCTGCTGCGGAGCCGGCTGCGATCAGCCAGGTGCCTTCCGGTCATCTCGCGACAAAGGACGGGTGTCTGTCGGCGTGCTGGGGATCCGCCTGAGAACTCGCAGGCCGGGCCGCCAGGAGCGGTATGCGCTTCGCCCGCCGCGGATCGAGAACCACGCGAAGGACAGGGAGCGCGGATGGTCGGGTACGCCGAATGTGACGCCATGGGCGGGGGAGCGGAGCGATGGACGCTCCGTGTCCCATGCCCGCCCTGGAAGCGGGGTCCCAGGGAGGATCAGTGAGGGCGTGAGGTGCGCCCTCCTCAGAGGTACGGCGCCAGGGCGACGGTTCTCCTGACCTGAGCATCGCGACGTCGGTCACCTCGTCCCGTCGAGGAGGCGGATCCGCTCGGGCCGGGGCAGCCGTCCGGCGGAGTCCCGCCCCTCGTCACGTCAGGACGGTGCCTCGACTTCGCGGCGACGCAGGACGTGGACCATGACGTCGACGGTGATGTCGTGGCGGGCAGCGTCGCCGGTCGGCGGAACGGCGGCCTCGTCGCGCGGCCGGGACGGGACGCTGGGAGCACTGCGGTGATGGGCGGACGGGCCCATGCCCAGCAGCCGGTCCACGTCGTCCTCCGAGAGGCTCAGGACGCGGTGCACGTGCGTCTCGGACACAGGCTCGAAGAAGGGGCCGGCGGCCTCGAGGATGCGCTCCCGCTTGTCCTCCTGCACTCCGACAGCACGACCCGTGGCCCGCAGCTCGGCGAGGTGCTGCCGGCCCGCGGCGAGGATGACGACGCGGCCGTGCGGGGTGAGGATGCGATGGAACTCGGGCATGTTCCGCGGGGCGAAGACGTCGAGGACCAGATCGGCGACACCGTCGCGCATCGGGAAGGGTGCCCAGGTGTCCGCCACGACGCCGTCGACGTCCAGACGGCCGCGCACGGCGATGCCGACTGCGGCAGGGGAGAGGTCGACCGCGAGGCCGGTCGAGCCGGGCACGGCGTCCAGGAGGGCGCGGAGGTAGTAACCCGTGCCGCAGCCGGCGTCGACCACGCGGAGCCCGCCATCGCGGTGCGCGCCGGATCCGAGCGGTGCGCGCATCGGCGCCTCCGAGCGCGGTCCGACCGGGGTCCCGACCGCCTCCGTCAACGCGTCGATGAGCGGCGCGTAGTGGCCGCGGTCGAGGAAGGCGCCGCGCGCCGCGAGCATCTCCGCGGTGTCGCCCGTGACGCGCGTACCCGCCGCGAGCAGGTTGACGTAGCCCCGCTTGTTCGCGTCCATGGCATGACCCTGATCGCAGCGGAGCACCAGTGGAGGCACGGCGTGCAGATCGGCACCGCAGGAAGGACACCGCAGCCAGGCGGCGAGCCGGTCGAGATCCACGAGTCCTCCTGGGTCGAAGCGGGCGGCAATGGGGCTGGACGCACGAAAGCCGGTCCAGACTGTCGCCGGACCGGCTCTCGGTTCCCGTCTGCGCGTCAGCGCGGACGGGGGTGCGGCCTAGTGGTGGTCGCTGTGGCTGCGCTCGACATCCTTCGTGGTGACCGGGGAGATCCGGTCCTCGAAGAACCACTTCGACAAGGCCGCGCGAGCCCGCTGGTTGACCGTGATGCGTCCACGGCTGTCCGGGCGGATCATGAGGGGCTTGTAGTCGTCGTAGCTCACCAGGCGCCAACGCTCGTACTCGTCGAGCTGCTCGTGCACCTCGATGAACTCACCGCCGGGCAGCTTCACGATGCGGCCCGACTCGACGCCGTGGAGGGCGATCTCGCGGTCCTTCTTCATGAGAGCCAGGCAGATGCGCTTGGCGACCTGGTAGGCGATGACCGGCCCGAGGATCAGCAGCGCCTGCAGCGTGTGGATCACGCCTTCCATCGACACCTTGAAGTGCGTGGCGATGAGGTCGGAGCTCGCCGCGGACCAGAGGACCGCGTAGAACGTGACGCCGGCGGCGCCGATCGCGGTGCGCGTCGGGGCGTTGCGCGGGCGGTCGAGGATGTGGTGCTCGCGCTTGTCACCGGTGATCCACGCCTCGATGAAGGGGTAGAGCGCGACGAGCACGATGAACAGACCCAGGACCGTGATCGGCAGGATGATGTTGAACGAGAACGTGTGGTCGAACAGCACGAACTCGAGTCCCGGCGGCACGAGGCGCAGGGCACCGTCCGCGAAGCCGATGTACCAGTCGGGCTGCGTACCTGCCGACACCGGCGACGGGTCGTACGGGCCGTAGTTCCAGATCGGGTTGATCGTGAAGAACGACGCCATCACGACGATGACGCCGAAGACGACGAAGAAGAACCCGCCGGCCTTGGCGGCGAAGGTGGGGAGCACCGGGACGCCGACCACATTCTCGTTCGTCCGGCCGGGGCCGGCGAACTGGGTGTGCTTGTGCACGACTACGAAGAGGAGGTGGAGCGCGAGGAACGCCACGAGGATCGCCGGCAGCAGCAGGATGTGCAGCGTGTAGAGCCTCGGGATGATGTGCGTCCCCGGGAACTCGCCGCCGAACAGGAGGAACGAGATCCAGGTGCCGATGACCGGGATGCCCTTCACCATGCCGTCGATGATGCGCAGGCCGTTGCCGGAGAGCAGGTCGTCGGGGAGCGAGTAGCCCGTGAAGCCCTCGGCCATCGCGAGGATGAAGAGCACGAAGCCGATGAACCAGTTGAGCTCTCGCGGCTTGCGGAACGCACCCGTGAAGTAGATGCGGAGCATGTGCAGGCCGATGGACGCCACGAACAGCAGCGCCGCCCAGTGGTGGATCTGCCGCATGAGCAGGCCACCGCGGATGTCGAACGAGATGTCGAGCGAGGACGACATGGCGACCGACATCTCGACGCCCTTGAGGGGCGCGTACGAGCCGGCGTAGTGCGTCTCCGCCATCGAGGGGTTGAAGAAGAAGGTCAGCCACGTGCCGGTGAGGAGGATGACGACGAAGCTGTACAGCGCCACCTCACCGAGCATGAAGGACCAATGGTCCGGGAAGATCTTCCGCCCGAACTCCTTGACGGCGACGCTGACGCTGGTGCGCTCGTCGAGGTAGGTCGCGGCGGCGGTGAGGCCGCCTCCGCTCTTGGCGGCGGGCGCGGTGGCGCCCGTCGTGGTCGGATCAGCTGTTGTAGTCACCACGACGCTCCCAGAAACTAGCCCCTACGGGCTCGGTGAAATCACTCTGTGCAATGAGATAGCCCTCGTCGTTGACGGCGATGGGCAGCTGCGGCAGGGGCCGCTTGGCCGGTCCGAAGATGACCTCGCAGTGGTTGGTCACGTCGAACTGGGACTGGTGGCAGGGGCAGAGCAGGTGGTGGGTCTGCTGCTCGTAGAGCGCCACCGGGCAACCCACGTGCGTGCAGACCTTGGAGTAGGCGACGATCCCGTCGTAAGACCAGCCCTTGCGCTCCGGCGACTCGACGAGGTCCTCGGGGCGGAGCCGCATGAGCAGCACCGCGGCCTTGGCCTTCTCCTCGAGCTTGTCCTCCTCCAGCTCCATGAGGGAGGCGGGGATGACGTGGAACGCGGAGCCGATCGTGACGTCGGACGCCTTGATGGGCGTGCCGGAGGGATCGCGGGTGAGCACCTCGCCCTTCTTCCACAGCGTGTGGCTGAGAGCGGAGGCGGGCTCCTCGGCGCTGCCCGGGTACAGGTCGCGGAACAGGATCACGGCCGGCAGCGGGAAGGCGACGAGGGCGCCGATCAGGCTGTTGCGGATGAGGGAGCGACGGCCGAAGCCGGACTCCTCGTTCGCCTGCGCGAAGATCTCGACGGCGCGGGCCTGCGTGGCCGGCGAGCCGCCCTGCGGGTGGCGCTCGTCGATCAGCTCGTGGTCGCTCATGAGCGCCTTGGACCAGTGGATGGCCCCGATCCCGAGGCTCAGGAGCGCCAACGCGATGCCGACGCCGAGGAACAGGTTGTTCAGGCGCACGCTGCCGGGGTCGTCCGCGTAGATCGGGAAGCCGAAGTAGGCGCCGATGGCGAAGACGCTGCCCACGATGGACAGGTAGAAACAGGTGTAGACGACGCGCTCCGCCGTCTTGGCCTTCTTCGGGTCCTTGTCGGTGACGCGGAGGCGGTGCTCCGGGAAGCCGGGGTTCTGGAAGGCGTCGCGCGTGGCGACGGCGGTGCCGCCGGGGAGCACGACGTCGCGGCCTGCCGGCTCGAGCTCGCCGGCGTCGTAGCCCGCGGGGACGACGCCCGACTCGTCCTCGTCATCGTGTGCCATGTGCGTGCCTCTCCTGTGTTCTTGTGCGGGTCATCGATGCGGGCGTCAGTTGGACCGGGCCGTGAGCCACACGGTCAGGGCGACGATGCCGCCGAGGCCGAAGATCCACATGAAGAGCCCCTCGGAGACCGGGCCGAGCCCGCCGAGGTTCGCGCCGCCGACCGTGCTGTTCTCCTCGATGTACTGCAGCGACGTGATGATGTCGCGCTTGTCCTCCGGGGAGATGTTGGTGTCGTTGAACACCGGCATGTTCTGCGGGCCCGTGACCATGGCCTCGTAGATGTGGACCGGGGCCACGCCCTCGAGGCTCGGGGCGAACTTGCCCTCGGTGAGGGCGCCTCCGGCCGCGGCCACGTTGTGGCACATGGCGCAGTTGATGCGGAAGAGCTCTGCGCCGTTGGCGGCGTCGCCCTTCCCGTCGAGGTACTGGCCGTCTGGGATGGCGGGACCGGGGGCGAGGGAGGCGACGTAGGCCGCGAGCTCCTTCACCTGGGTGTCCGTGAACTGCGTGGGCTTCTCCGGCGCCTGGACCGTGGTGCCCTGCAGCGGCATGCGACCGGTGCCGACCTGGAAGTCGACGGACGCCGCGCCGACGCCGATGAGGCTCGGGGCGACCCCGGTGCCGGTGGCGTCCATCCCGTGGCAGGTGGCGCAGTTCGAGCCGAAGAGCTTCTGGCCCTCGTCGATGGTCTGCGCGGACTTCAGGTCGACCTCGGCCGACGCGCTGCCCGACTGGATCATCGCGTAGGCACCGCCCGTGGTGAGCAGGCCGATGGCGAGCAGGGCGATGGTGGTCAGGGGGCTGCGGCGACCGGTTCGACGGGCGCGTGCTGTCTTGGTGCTCATGCTGTGGTTGATGCTCCCGCTCGGTGCTATTTGAGGACGTAGATGACCAGGAAGAGCCCGATCCAGACCACGTCGACGAAGTGCCAGTAGTAGGACACGACGATGGCGCTCGTCGCCTCCCTGTGTCCCATGGACCGGACTGCGAAGATGCGCCCGATGACGAGGAGGAAGGCGATGAGCCCGCCGGTGACGTGCAGGCCGTGGAAGCCCGTGGTCATGTAGAACGCCGAGCCGTAGGCGTTGCTGCTGAGCGTGATGCCCTCGGTGACGAGGGTGGCGTACTCGAAGATCTGGCCGACGACGAAGATGGCGCCGAGGGCGTAGGTGAGGAAGAACCACTCGACCGTCCCCCACTGGCTGGGCTTCCATCCCGTGGCGCGCGCCTGCAGGCGCTCCGCCGCGAACACGCCGAACTGGCAGGTGAACGAGCTGGACACGAGGATGAGCGTGTTCACGAGGGAGAACGGCACGTTGAGCCGGCCCGCCTCGAACTCCCAGAGGGCGCCGGACGTCGAGCGCAGGGTGAAGTAGATCGCGAAGAGACCCGCGAAGAACATCACCTCGCTGCCGAGCCACACGATGGTGCCGACGGCGACCGTGTTCGGTCGGTTCACCACCGGCGCGATCGATACTGGGGAGATTGAGGTCGTCGTCACAGGTTCCATTATGACCTAGGCCGACGGCACCCGATGCCCACCCGGCCGCCCGTGAGATCCGATCCAGGCGCTCGTTAGGCTGACCGCCATGCCCTCCGCCCCGACCTGGCCCGCGCTCATCACCACCCTCATCGAGGGGCGCCACCTGTCGGTGTCCGAGTCCACGTGGGCCATGCGCCAGGTGATGCGCGGCGAGGCCACTCCCGCGCAACTGGGCGGGCTCCTGGTCGCTCTGCGCGCTTCGGGCGAGACCGTCGACGAGATCGTCGGCTTCCGCGACGCGGTGCTCGAGGACGCGCTGCCGCTCGACGCGGATCCACGCGCCCTCGACATCGTGGGGACGGGAGGGGACCCTTACGGCGCGGTCCTCAACATCTCGTCGGCGGCGTCGATCGTCGCCGCCTCGACGGGCGTGCCCGTCATCAAGCACGGCAACCGCGGGGCGAGCTCCGCGTCGGGCGCGTCCGACGTGCTGACCGCCCTCGGGATCGACCTGACGATCGCGCCCGAGCGGGTGGCCGCCGTGCTCCGCGAGACCGGCATCACGTACGCCCACGCCGCCCTCTTCCACCCGGGCTTCCGGCATGCCGCCGCCACGCGGCGCGAGTTGGGCATCTCCACGCTGTTCAACGTGCTCGGGCCGCTCTGCAACCCGGCGCGCCCCGAGGCGTCGGCCGTGGGCGTCGCCGACCTCTCCCGCGTCCCGCTCATGGTGGGCGTGTTCCGGACCCGCGGCGCCACGGCGCTCGTGTACCGGGGCGACGACGGGATCGACAAGCTCACGACCACCGGGCACAGCCACATCTGGGAGGTCAGCCGGGGCGCGGTCACCGAGCACGACCTCGACCCGCTCGAGCTCGGGATCCCGCGCGCCCCCATCGAGGCGCTCCTCGGCGAGGGGGTGGAGGAGAACGCGGAGGTGATCCGGCGCGTCCTCGCCGGCGAGCCGGGTCCCCAACGCGACGTCGTTCTGCTGAACGCGGCGGCGGGCCTCGAGGCCTTCGATCTGATGGGCGATCCCACCCGCGTGCAGCAGCCCATGGCGCGCCGCCTGCGCGAGAAGGTGACCGTCGCCGCCGAGGCCGTGGACTCCGGTCGCGCCGCCGCCAAGCTCGAGGAGTGGGCGGCCGCGACCCGCGCCTGATCCGCATCCGGCCGGTCGATGTCGCGCGTGCGGCGGATGATGGACGCATGTGCGGGAGATTCGTGGTGGCGCGGGCGACGGGCGACCTCGTCGGGGACTGGGCGGTCGACGACGTCGAGGGCGACGACCCGGCCCCCTCGTGGAACGTCGCGCCGACGACCACGGTCCGCATGGTCGCCGACCGGCGTCCGCGCGACGATGCGGACGGCGCGGTCCGCCGCGTCCTGACCGGCGCCAGGTGGGGGATCGTCCCGCCGTGGGCGAAGGCCGTGCAGGGCGCCCCGCTCATCAACGCGCGCGTCGAGACGGTCATGGAGAAGCCGACGTTCCGCAGGGCCGTGCTCACGCGGCGCGCCGTCGTTCCTGCGGACGGGTACTACGAGTGGCAGGCGACCGCCTCCGGCAAGCAGCCCGTCTACCTGCACGGCGAGGACGAGCGCCCGCTGGCCTTCGCCGCCGTGTACGAGCACTGGCGGGACCCTGCCGTCCCGGAGGGGGAGCCGGGCGCGTGGCTGCGCAGCCTCGCCATCATCACCTCCGCCGCGAGCGACGCGCTCGGGCACATCCACGACCGCACGCCGGTGATCGTGCCGCGCGACCGGCTGGACGAGTGGCTGGACGCGGGGACGGCGGCGGTCGACGACGTGCGCCACCTGCTCGGTTCGCTCCCGGAGCCGCGCCTCGTGCCGCGGCTCGTCTCGACGCGCGTCAACAGCGTGCGGAACGACGGGCCGGACCTCGTGGCGCCCGTCGACAGGGAGCCCGCGGGCCACGGGCAGCCGACGCTGATCTGACGCCGCGGTGCCCGCCAGCCGGCCCCGGGAGACGACGCGCGCCCCGCCAGCGGGGCTGACGGGGCGCGCGGATGGTGCCGGTGCGGTCTACTGCACGTCGTCGTCGACCCAGTCGAAGGTCTTCGTGACGGCCTTCTTCCAGAGGCGCAGTTGGCGCTCGCGCTCGGCGTCGTCCATGTCCGGCGTCCAGCGGCTGTCCTCCTGCCAGTTCTGGCGGAGGTCGTCGAGGTCCTTCCAGAAGCCGACGGCGAGGCCCGCGGCGTACGCGGCGCCGAGCGCGGTGGTCTCCGCGACGACGGGGCGCACGACCGGGACGCCGAGGATGTCGGCCTGGAACTGCATGAGCAGGTTGTTGGCGATCATGCCGCCGTCGACCTTGAGCTCCGTCAGGTCGACGCCCGAGTCCGCGTTGACCGCGTCGAGCACCTCGCGCGTCTGGAAGGCCGTGGCCTCCAGCGCGGCGCGGGCGATGTGTCCCTTGTTGACGTAGCGCGTGAGGCCCACGAGGGCGCCGCGGGCGTCGGAGCGCCAGTACGGCGCGAACAGGCCGGAGAACGCGGGGACGAAGTACACGCCGCCGTTGTCCTCGACCGTGGCCGCGAGCGTCTCGATCTCCGCGGCGCTCGACACGAGGCCGAGGTTGTCGCGCATCCACTGCACGAGCGAGCCCGTGACCGCGATGGATCCCTCGAGCGCGTAGTGCGGCTCCGCATCGCCCAGCTTGTAGCCGAGCGTCGTGAGGAGGCCGTTCTGCGAGTGGATGATGTCGGTGCCGGTGTTGAAGATCAGGAAGTTGCCGGTGCCGTACGTGTTCTTCGACTCGCCCTGGTCGAACGCCGCCTGGCCGAACGTGGCCGCCTGCTGGTCGCCCAGGATGCCCGCGATGGGCACCTCGCGGAGGAGGCTGGAGGACTCGACCTGGCCGTAGACCTCGGAGGAGCTCTTGATCTCGGGGAGCATCGAGCGCGGCACGTCGAAGGCGGCGAGGATCTCGTCGTCCCACTGCAGCGTCTCGAGGTCCATGAAGAGCGTGCGCGACGCGTTCGTGACGTCCGTGACGTGCACGCCGCCGTCGGTGCCGCCGGTGAGGTTCCAGAGGACCCAGGTGTCCGTCGTGCCGAACATGAGGTCGTCGGCCTCGGCCTTCTCGCGTGCGCCCTCGACGTTCTCGAGGATCCAGACGATCTTCGTGCCCGAGAAGTAGGTGGCGAGCGGCAGCCCGACCTTCGGCTTGAAGCGCTCCACGCCGCCGTCCTCGGCGAGGCGGTCGACGATCTTCTGCGTGCGGGTGTCCTGCCAGACGATCGCGTTGTAGACGGGCTTGCCCGTGGTGCGGTCCCACACGACGGCGGTCTCGCGCTGGTTGGTGATGCCCACGGCCTCGACGTCGTGGCGCGTGATGTCGGCCTTGGACAGCGCCTGGCCGATGACCTCGCGCGTGTTGCGCCAGACTCTCCATCGGGTCGTGCTCGACCCAGCCGGCGCGGGGGAAGAACTGCTCGTGCTCGAGCTGGCCGGTGGAGACGATGGATCCGCTGTGGTCGAAGACGATGGCCCGCGTGCTAGTGGTGCCCTGGTCGATGGCGACCATGTACTTCTCGCTCATGTGGTCTCTCCTAAGAGGTTCGGGGTGTTCTAGAGGATGGGGAGCAGCGCGTAGGACGCGAGGCCGGCGAGGACGCCGCCGATGGCGGGGCCGACGACGGGGACCCAGGCGTAGGACCAGTCGCTCGAGCCCTTGCCCTTGATGGGGAGGATCGCGTGCGCGATGCGCGGGCCGAGGTCGCGGGCCGGGTTGATGGCGTAGCCGGTCGGTCCGCCGAGCGACGCGCCGATGCCGACCACGAGGAGTGCGACGGGGATGGCGCCGAGGGCCGAGAGTCCGGCGGGGGTGGCCGCGTCCGCGTCCGGGTTGTTCGCGAGGCTGAAGCCGAGGATCACGATGACGAGCACGAAGGTGCCGATGATCTCCGTGACGAGGTTCCAGGCGTAGTTCCGGATGGACGGGCCGGTCGAGAACACGCCGAGTTTGGTGGCCGCGTCGGGCTCCTCGTCGAAGTGCTGCTTGTAGGCGAGCCAGCAGAAGACCGCGCCGATGATCGCGCCGACCATCTGGGCGAGGATGTAGACGGGGACGCTCGCGACGTCCTCGATCTTGCCGGCGGCCAAGAGGCCGAGCGTGACGGCCGGGTTGAGGTGCGCGCCGGACGCGTACGACACGGTGACACCGGCGAAGACCGCGAGGCCCCAGCCGAAGTTCACCATCAGGGTGCCGCCGGCGAGCCCCTTCGACTTGATGAGCGCGACGTTCGCCACGACTCCGCGTCCGAGGAGGACGAGGAGGGCTGTGCCCACCGTCTCCGACAGGAAGATGACTCCAAGATCCACTGCGTGGTGCTCCGATCGTTCGTCGAGGCGCGGGGGCGGCCTCTGCCGCATCATCGCGGTGGGACCAATCTAGTGCCGGGGGAGCGGCCGGGCCGGTCGCGGCTGGCCGCTCCGCGACATGGATCCCGGCCCACGGGGGGAGGGGCGTAAGGGCTGTCGGTGCGCGTGCGCCCGGGCGTATGTTGGCGACACACCCGAGTCGCCGCCGACCGAGTCCGTCCTCGATCCGGCTCGGATGCGCGGCTGCCGTCCGGCCGCCCGAGACCCGTGAGGAGCCGGCCGTGAAGAAGCTGATCAACGACCCGAGGGCGGTGGCCGACGAGGCCGTCCGGGGCTTCGCCTCCGCCCACCCCGACCTGGTCGCCCTGAGCGCGGATCCGCTCTTCGTCCGACGCGCGGAGCCGACCCGACCTGGCCGCGTCGCCGTCGTCAGCGGCGGCGGCAGCGGGCACGAGCCCCTGCACGCCGGCTTCGTGGGACACGGGATGCTCGACGCGGCCGTGCCCGGACCGGTGTTCACGAGCCCCACCCCAGATCCTGTGGTCGCCGCCACCCTCGCCGTCGACGGCGAGGCCGGCGTGCTGCACATCGTGAAGAACTACACGGGCGACGTCCTCAACTTCGAGACCGCGGCCGAGCTCGCGGAGGCGGAGGGCGTACGGGTGCGGACGGTCGTGGTCGACGACGACGTCGCGGTCACCGACTCCCTCTACACGGCCGGCCGCCGCGGGGTCGCGGGCACCGTGCTCGTGGAGCGCATCGCGGGCGCCGCGGCCGAGCGCGGGGACGACCTCGATGCGGTGGCCGCGATCGCCGGGAGGGTGGTGGGGCAGGTGAGGAGCATGGGCGTCGCCATCCGGGCCTGCACCGTCCCGCACGCCGGCGAGCCGAGCTTCGCGCTCGAGGTCGACGAGATGGAGATCGGCATCGGGATCCACGGCGAGCCGGGCCGCGTCAAGCTGCCCCTCGAGCCGGTGGACGCCATCGTGGAGCGCCTCCTCGACCCCGTGCTCGAGGACCTCGCGGCGCCGTCCGGCAGCCGGGTGCTTCTGCTCGTGAACGGGATGGGCGCGACTCCGCTGTCGGAGCTCTACATCGCGTACCGCCGCGCGGCCGCCGTGCTCGAGGAGGCCGGGCTGACCGTCGCCCGGAGCCTCGTGGGAGACTACGTCACGGCCCTCGACATGGAGGGACTGTCCCTCACGGTGCTGCTGCTCGACGACGAGCTCGTCGACCTGTGGGACTCGCCCGTGCAGACCGCCGCTCTGCGGTGGGGGAGGTAGCTCATGGCACTCGGGACCGACTGGGTCGTCGCCTGGATCACGGAGGCGGCGCGCGTCATCGCCGACCAGCGCGGCGCGCTCATCGCCCTCGACCGCGAGATCGGTGACGGCGACCACGGCGAGAACCTCGACCGGGGCTTCGGTGCCGTCACGGCCAAGCTCGCGGGCCTCGCGTCCGACGCCGCGCCCGCCGACGCGCTCAAGGCCGTGGCCACCACGCTGATCTCCACGGTCGGCGGCGCGTCCGGCCCGCTGCTCGGGACGGCGTACTTGAAGGCGGCAGCGGCCGTCTCCGGCCGAGCCGACCTCGACGCGTCGGCGATCACCGACCTCCTCGAGGCCGCCGTGGGCGGGATCGTCCTCCGCGGCAAGGCCGAGCGGGGCGACAAGACGATGGTGGACGCGTGGGCCCCGGCCGCAGAGGCCGCGCGTGCGGCCGCCGACGCGGGATCCGCACCCGCCGACGCCCTCGCTGCCGCCGCCGACGCCGCCGCGCGCGGGGCGGAGGAGACGGAACCGCTCGTGGCCCGCAAGGGACGTGCCTCCTACCTCGGCGACCGCGCCATCGGCCACCGCGACCCGGGGGCGCAGTCGTCCGCGCTCATCCTGCGCGCGGCGGCCACGACGGCCGCCGACGCCGACGGGGGCGCATCGTGAGCGTCGGCCTCGTGCTCGTCTCGCACAGCGCGCTCATCGCGCATGGGCTGGTCGACCTCGCCCGGCAGATGGCGCCGACCGTCGCGCTCATCCCCGCGGGTGGGTCCGGCGACGGCACGCGCGAAGACGCGGGCATCGGCACGAGCTTCGACGTCGTCTCCGCGGCGCTCGCGGAGGCGGAGGGCGGCGACGGCGTCGTGGTCCTCGCCGACCTCGGATCCGCGTACCTCACGGCGGAGACGGCCGTCGACCTCCTCGACGAGGACACCGCAGCCCGTGTCGTCGTTGTGCGTGCGCTGCTCGTGGAGGGTGCGGTCGCCGCCGCGGTCGCCGCCGAGACGGGCGGATCCCTGGAGGACGTGGCCGCGGCCGCCGCATCGGCCGCCGGCGTCGACGCCGCCGAGGACGCCGACGCGGGGCTCGCGCCGGATCCGAACGCCGACGGCACCGAGCTCGCGCCCGCCGGCGGTGCGGGCATCGTCCGCGGAGAGGCCACCCTGGTCAACCGCGACGGGCTGCACGCCCGACCGGCGGCGGACTTCGTCACACGCGCGTCCGCCTACTCCGCGGCCGTCACGGTCAACGGCCAGAACGCCGCCTCGCTCCTCGGCGTCATGGCCCTCGGCCTCACCCGGGGCGCGCGCGTCGTCATCGAGGCGACGGGCGACGACGCGGAGGAGGCGGTCACCGCGCTCGTCGAGCTCATCGAGTCGGGGTTCGGGGAGGTCTGACGACAGGCGTCGCGACGGGCGGCGATCAGTGGGCGTCGAGGTAGACCCATGCTCCCGAGTGCCGGGCGAAGCGGCTCGCCTCGCGTTGGCTGCCGCGCTCCCCGCCGTGCCGGAAGGCGGCCTCGAAGCCGACGACGCCCGTCGCGTCATCGGGACCGCCGAGCGCGGTGCGATGGATCGTCAGCCGGAACCAGCGCATGGACGGCTCGACCTCGATCTCCTCGGGGCGCGTCGACGGGTGCCAGCTGCGGGCGAGGTACGCGGCGTCGCCGCGTGCGTAGGCCGAGAAGCGGGAGCGCATCAATCGCTCGGCGGTCGGGGCGGGCGCGTCGCCCCGGTGCAGCGGACCGCAGCATGCTCCGTACGGATCGCCGCTCGTGCACGGGCACCACGCGTCGTCGTCCGGCGTCGACCACGGGGCGTCGGGGGAGAGGCGCGTCATGCCCCGAGCCTCCCACGCCGGTGGCCGGGAGCAGGATGGGAGGGGCGGCCGTCCACGTGGACCCGCCTGACCCATGACCCGAGGAGAGCACCATGACCCCCGCCACCGACCTGCTCGTGGACGCCTACGGGCGCATCGTCGAGATCGTCCGCGACGCCGTCGACGGGCTCGACGTGGACGACCTCGCCTTCCGCCCGGACGCCGAGGCCAACTCCATCGGGTGGCTCGTCTGGCACCTCGCCCGCGTGCAGGACGCCCAGGTCGCCGACGTCGCCGGCCAGGAGCAGACCTGGTCGACCGGGGGATGGGCCGAGCGCTTCGCCCTGCCGTTCGACGGGTCGGCGACCGGGTACGGACAGTCGTCCGACGACGTCGCGGCGCTCGAGGGCGTCACCCCCGAGCTCCTCGTCGGCTACCTCGAGGCCGTGCAGTCCGCGACGCTCGCGTACCTCGCGGGGCTCGACGACGCCGAGCTCGACCGCGTCGTCGATCAGGACTGGACGCCGCCCGTCACCCTCGGAGCCCGCCTCGTCAGCGTGCTCGCTGACGACCTCCAGCACGCCGGGCAGGCGTCCTATCTCGCCGGACTCGTGGCCCGTCGTCGCTGACCGCCGGACGCGCGCTCGCGTTCGCGCGGCCGACCCGAGCCGTGATCAGGCGGGGAGCTCGGCCTCGATGAGCGACACGATCTCGGGCGCGTCCGGCTCGACCGTGGGCCGGAAGCGGTGCACGGCTCCCGACGGCGTGACGACGAACTTCTCGAAGTTCCACTTCACACGGCCGGCCTTCCCCTCCGCGTCGGGCGTCTTCGTCAGCTCCGCGTAGACGGGATGCGCGGACCTGCCGTTGACCTTGACCTTCTCCATCATGGGGAAGGTGACACCCCACGTGGTGGAGCAGTACTCGTCGATGGCCTCCGCGGATCCGAGCTCCTGCAGGAACTGGTTGCTCGGGAAGCCGATGACCGTGAAGCCGCGCTCCCCGTAGGTGCGCTGCAGCTGCTCGAGCTTCTCGTACTGCGGCGCGAGGCCGCAGCGCGAGGCGACGTTGACGACGAGCACGACCTTGTCGGCGTACGCGCCGAAGGTGGTGGCCTCGCCCTGGAGGGTGGTCAGCGGGATCTCGTCGAGCCGGGGATGCGTCATGCGCCGACCGTAGTCCCGTCCCCTGACAGCGCCTCCCGGATGCGGATCGGATCCGCGGCGCTCCGCGCTAGTTCGCGAACTCCATGACGGTCGCGTCGGCCGCGACCTTCGTCGCGCCCACGTCGACGCCGTGGTACGTGAGCAGCGTGTCGACGGTGTCCTGGATCTCCGCGTCGCGCTCCTCGCCGGTCCAGCCGAGCACCTCCTGCAGCACGTCGGCGATCTCCGCGAGCATCTCGTGCGTCACGCCGCCGACGAAGGCGAGGTTGGTGCGACGGAGGACGACGTCGGCGAGGTGCACCGCGTCCTCGTGCGTGGCGAAGTACGCGATCTCGGCGCGCGTCAGCTGCGGGTCGGTCGCGAGCGGCGTGGACGGCTGTCCGGAGAGGACGTCGATGACGCTCGTGGCGCGCGTGCCGTAGCGGTTGAGCAGGCGGTCGACCTGCTCGGTGCCGATGCCCTCCGCGCGGGCTGCCTGCGTCGCGATCCAGCGGGCACGGGCGGTGCTGGAGGACGGAAAGTCCTTGCCGCCGCCGATGGGCATGCCGGTTGTGTCGACAGAGCGCTCCACGCCGAGGCGCGTGGTGGCCTCCGTGGAGAGGTGCGCCGACAGGGCGCGGAACGTCGTCCACTTGCCGCCGACGAGGCTGAGCACCTTGCTGCCGGAGAGGCCCTGGATCTCGGTCTCGACGATGCGGTAGTCCCGCGACACGAAGCCGGGCGCGGTGTCCTCGTGGCGCGGCAGCGGACGGATGCCCGAGTAGCGGTACACGATGTGGTCGCGGTTCAGCTCGATCTGCGGGAAGACGTGCTTGACGAGGTCGAAGAAGTAGTCGACCTCCTCCTCGGTGCAGACGGCCGGCTCCCTCGGATCGGCGTCGATGTCCGTGGTGCCGATGAGCACGCGGCCCTTGAGCGGGTAGATGAGGACGATGCGGCCGTCGTTGTTCTCGAAGAAGATCTCGCGGCCCTTGGTGGCTTCGAGCAGCTCGGCGTTGTCGACGACGATGTGCGAGCCCTTGGTCCCGCCCATGTACTTCGTGTCACCGCCCATGGCCTCGTTGGTGAGGTCGGTCCAGGGGCCGGACGCGTTGACGACGACGTCGGCCGTCACGACGAACTCGGTGCCCGAGATCACGTCGCGCAGCTTCACGCCGCCGTCGGCGACGCCCACGGCCTCGAGGTAGTTGGCGCTCCGCGCGTGGTCGCCCGCGGCCAGGCCGTCCTTGAGCACGTCGAGCGCGAGGCGCTCGGGCTCGTGGACGGAGGCGTCGTAGTAGGTGCCGGTGAACTTGACGTCCTTGTTGAGCGCGGGCATGTCCTCGCGGGCGGCCTTGCCGATGCGGAAGCGGTGGCGCGGGACCGAGCCGCCGTCGCGGGAGAAGGAGTCGTAGAGCGTCATGCCCACGCTGATGAGGAGGGCGCCGCGCTCCTTGGTGGAACGCTGCTTGTGCGTCAGCATGCGCAACGGCGCGTTGAGGATGCCGGAGAACGTGGAGAAGATCGGCATCGTCGTCTGCAGCGGCTTCACGTAGTGGGGCGCGATGCGGATGAGGCCGTTGCGCTCCTCGACGGACTCGCGGACGAGGCGGAACTCGCCGTTCTCGAGGTAGCGGATGCCGCCGTGGATCATGTGCGAGCTCGCCGCCGAGGCGCCCGAGCCGTAGTCGGCGCGCTCGACGAGCACGACGTCGACGCCCTGGAGCGCGAGGTCGCGGAAGGTCGCGATGCCGTTGATGCCGCCGCCGATGACGAGCACCTTCGCGCTCGGGCGGTCGTGGATGCGGGCGACGTTATCCCGCAGTTCGGTCTTCTTCGACGTGGTCACGAGGTGGCTTCTCTCTGTTGAGACGTGCGTGGTGCGCGTGCTGTGCCACCATCCTCCGCCTGCGAACGAATTGGACCTAGCCCGTGCACGAATGTGCAAGGCTCGCGTCATGGTCGACGGCATCGCGCACGAGCGCACCCAGGACGCCCTGCGCGCGGCGCACCTCTACTACATGCAGGACCTGACGATGGAGGCCATCGCCCGCGAGCTCGGCACGAGCCGCTCGTCGGTGTCCCGGCTCCTCTCCTTCGCCCGCGAGACGGGGCTCGTGGACATCCAGATCCGCTCGCCGCTCGACCTCGCCACCGTGCTGGGGGAGCAGCTCCACGACCGCTACGGCGTGGTCGCGCACGTGGTGCCCGTCCCCGACCAGACGAGCGACGTGGACCGCGTCGACCGGGTGGCGCTCTCGGCTGCACGGATGCTCACCCAGTACGTCGACTCGAACATGGTCGTCGGCGTCGCCTGGGGCTCGACCGTCAGCACGGTCAGCCGCTACCTCGTGCCGAAGCCGACGCACAACACCCTCGTGGTCCAGCTCAACGGGGCGGGCAACGTCCGCACCACCGGGATCATGTACGCGAGCGAGATCCTCCGCCGGTTCGGGCAGGCGTACGGCGCGACCGTGCAGCAGTTCCCCGTGCCGGCGTTCTTCGACGACCCGGCCACGAAGCAGGCGCTGTGGCGCGAGCGCAGCACGAAGCGCGTGCTCGAGCTGCAGGAGCGGATGGACATGGTGCTGTTCGGCGTCGGCTCCCCGGTGGCCCTCGTGCCGAGCCACGTGTACTCGGGCGGCTACCTCGAGCGGTCGGACCAGCGGGCGCTCGACGCCGACGGCGTGGTGGGCGACGTCTCCACCGTCTTCTTCCGCGAGGACGGCTCATCGGCCGACATCGCCATCAACGCGCGGGCCAGCGGGCCGGACCTCGCGACCATCCGCCGGGCGCCGCGCCGCGTCTGCGTGGTCGCGGGGGCGTCGAAGGTGCGCAGCGTCCGGGGGGCGCTGGCTGCCGGGCTCGTGACGGACGTCGTGCTCGACGAGGGGACGGCTCGCGCGCTGCTCGCATGACGCGGTAGACGACAGCGAATCAGCCATGGGCCGGGAGGGGCAGTGCTTCGGTGGGCGATACCGGACTCGAACCGATGACCTCTTCCGTGTGAAGGAAGCGCGCTACCAACTGCGCCAATCGCCCGTGCTCGCACCGCGGACGGTGCGCGTCCATGATGCCATACCGCGAGGTCGGTCACGGTCACGGGGTGCCGAGCGCGTGGTCCGGACGACGGCGTCCACGCGACACGCCCGGGTCGCCGTCGGGTGCCGCTCCACCCGATCCGCGTGAACACGGGGAGAACGGCACGTGAGCGAGGTGACGCGAGCGATCGGCCGGGCGTCGTTTTGCACCGGCGACGGGAGATCGGCTAGAGTCATCGAGCACGCAGGGTTGCCGGGAAGCCGGGAGCAGCGAGCGAAATGCGGATGTGGCGCAGTGGTAGCGCATCACCTTGCCAAGGTGAGGGTCGCGAGTTCGAATCTCGTCATCCGCTCGAACAGGGGCCCTGAGAGGGGTCCCTTTCACAAGGTGGGAACCACCGGTGTGGAAGCACCCATGGTGGGGTGGCCGAGAGGCGAGGCAGCGGCCTGCAAAGCCGTCCACGCGGGTTCAAATCCCGTCCCCACCTCCAGCAAGTGCATGAGCGATTGGCGCAGCGGTAGCGCGCTTCCCTGACACGGAAGAGGTCGCTGGTTCGATCCCAGTATCGCTCACCACCAGAAGGCCCCGGGAGACCGGGGCCTTCTGCTTTTCCCGGACGCTCTCGGCCGTGCGGCCCCGCCGCCGACGAGATCGGCGCCCCTCCCGTCGAGGAGGCCGACCCGCGCGCCGGTAGTCTGGATCGGTTCCCTCCCCGTCCCGCAAGGAGCCCGCAGTGGTAGACGCCGCCCAGCCCGAGATCCACGACGAGGCCGCGCCCGCGGAGACGACCGGGCAGCCGGTCGAGGCGACGGAGGCGGGCACCGGGTTCACCCTGTTCAGCGACCGCGCCGTCGTCGCCATGCGCATCGACGGGGAACTCAAGGACCTCGCGGCGGAGGTCGCCCCGGGCGACGTCGTCGAGCCCGTGCGGATCGACTCGCCCGACGGCCTCGCGATCCTCCGGCACTCCGCCGCCCACGTCATGGCGCAGGCCGTGCAGCAGATCAACCCGGAGGCGAAGCTCGGCATCGGCCCGCCCGTCACCGACGGCTTCTACTTCGACTTCGACGTCGCCGAGCCCTTCACGCCCGAGGACCTCAAGGCCATCTCCAAGAACATGGAGCGCATCGTCCGGCAGGGCCAGCGGTTCACGCGCCGCGTCGTCTCCGAGGAGGAGGCGCGCGAGCTGATGGCCGCGGAGCCCTACAAGCTGGAGCTCATCGGCCTCAAGGGCGGCTCGAGCGATGAGCTCGGCGAGGACGGCGAGTCCGTCGAGGTCGGCGGCGCCGAGCTCACGGTCTACGAGAATGTCGACGGCAAGACGGGCGAGGTCTTCTGGCGCGACCTGTGCCGCGGGCCGCACCTGCCGAGCACGCGCATGGTGGGCAACGGCTGGGCGCTGTCCCGGGTCGCCGCCGCCTACTGGCGAGGATCCGAGAAGAACCCGCAGCTGCAGCGCATCTACGGCACGGCGTGGCCCACCAAGGACGAGCTGCGCGCGTACCAGGGCCGCATCGAGGAAGCGCTCAAGCGCGACCACCGCCGCCTCGGCGCCGAGCTCGACCTCTTCTCCTTCCCGGACGAGATCGGATCCGGCCTCGCGGTCTTCCACCCCAAGGGCGGCATCATCCGCCGCGAGATGGAGGACTACTCGCGCCGCCGCCACGAGACGGCCGGCTACGAGTTCGTCTACTCGCCGCACATCACGAAGTCCAACCTGTTCGAGACGAGCGGCCACCTCGACTTCTACAAGGACGGCATGTTCCCCGCCATGCACCTCGACGAGGCGCGGAACGACGAGGGGGAGATCACGCGCCAGGGCGCGGACTACTACCTCAAGCCCATGAACTGCCCGATGCACGTGCTCATCTACCGCTCGCGCCAGCGCTCCTACCGCGAGCTGCCGCTGCGCCTGTTCGAGTTCGGCACGGTGTACCGCAACGAGAAGTCCGGCGTGATCCACGGGCTCACCCGCGTGCGGGGCATGACGCAGGACGACGCGCACATCTTCACGACGCGCGAGCGCATGGCCGACGAGCTGAAGGGCACGCTCGAGTTCGTGCTGTCGCTGCTGCGCGACTACGGCCTCGACGACTTCTACCTCGAGCTCTCGACGAAGGACCCGGAGAAGTTCGTCGGATCCGACGAGGTGTGGGAGGAGGCGACCGAGACGCTGCGTCAGGTCGCGGTCGACACGGGCCTCGAGCTCGTGCCGGATCCCGCGGGCGCCGCCTTCTACGGCCCCAAGATCTCGGTGCAGGCGCGCGACGCCATCGGCCGCACGTGGCAGATGTCCACGATCCAGCTCGACTTCAACCTGCCCGAGCGCTTCGGCCTCGAATACACGGCGAACGACGGCACGCGCAAGCAGCCGGTGATGATCCACCGCGCGCTGTTCGGTTCCATCGAGCGGTTCTTCGGCGTGCTCACCGAGCACTACGCGGGCGCGTTCCCGGTATGGCTGTCGCCCGTGCAGGTCGTCGGCATCCCCGTCGCCGAGGACTACGAGGAGTACCTCGGCGGCGTCCTCGACCGGCTCCGGGCGGAGGGCGTGCGCGTCCAGCTCGACACCAGCGACGACCGCATGCCCAAGAAGATCCGCACGCACACCAAGGCCCGCGTGCCGTACCAGCTCATCGCGGGCGAGGACGACCGGGCCGCCGGATCCGTGAGCTTCCGGTTCCGCGACGGCACGCAGGTCAACGGCGTGCCCGTGGCCGAGGCCGTCGAGCGCATCACCGGCGCCATCGCGCGCCGGGAGCAGGTGGTGACCGCGTGGCCCGTCTGACGATGTCGGACCACGAGTCCGGGGGAGAGGACGAGCGGGGACAGGTGCGGGTCGACGACCCCGGCCACCTCGCGGGCGTGCCCGATGAGTTCCAGCGCCTGTGGCCCCCGCACCGCATGGTCTACATCCAGAAGGGCCAGCAGCCGGATCGCGACGAGTGCCCGTTCTGCATCGCGCCGTCGATGTCGGACGAGGACGCGTTGATCGTCGCGCGCGGCGAGCACGCTTACGTCCTGCTCAATCTCTTCCCGTACAACAGCGGCCACCTGCTGGTCTGCCCGTATCGTCACATCGCGACCTACGACCTCGCGAGCCCCGAGGAGGTCGCCGAGATCGGCTCCCTCACGCAGACCGCCATGCGGGTCGTGCGCGAGGTGTCGCGGAACGACGGCTACAACATCGGCATGAACCAGGGGCAGGTGGCGGGCGCCGGTATCGCCGAGCACCTGCACCAGCACATCGTGCCGCGGTGGGGGCAGGACGCGAACTTCCTGCCGATCATCGCGAAGACCAAGGCGCTGCCGCAGCTGCTGGGCGACGTGCGCGCATCCATCGCGGCAGCCTGGCCCGCCCCCGCGGGCGAATAGGATAGGGACCACAATGACTGACACCAACACCACCGGACAGGTCGGCTCGAACCGCGTCAAGCGCGGACTCGCGGAGATGCTCAAGGGCGGCGTCATCATGGACGTCGTCAACGCCGAGCAGGCGCGCATCGCGGAGGACGCGGGAGCGGTCGCCGTCATGGCGCTCGAGCGCGTCCCCGCCGACATCCGCTCGCAGGGCGGCGTCGCCCGCATGAGCGACCCCGACCTCATCGACCAGATCAAGGCCGAGGTCTCCATCCCCGTCATGGCGAAGGCCCGCATCGGCCACTTCGTCGAGGCGCAGGTCCTCCAGTCCCTCGAGGTCGACTACATCGACGAGTCCGAGGTGCTGAGCCCGGCCGACTACGTGAACCACATCGACAAGTGGGGCTTCACCGTCCCCTTCGTCTGCGGTGCCACCACCCTCGGCGAGGCGCTCCGCCGCATCACCGAGGGCGCGGCCATGATCCGCTCCAAGGGCGAGGCCGGCACGGGCGACGTCTCCGAGGCCACCAAGCACATCCGCACCATCAAGTCCGAGATCCGCGCGCTCAGCGCCCTCACGCACGACGAGATCTACGTCGCCGCGAAGGAGCTGCAGGCTCCGTACGACCTGGTGCTCGAGGTCGCGCGCACCGGCCAGCTGCCCGTCGTCCTCTTCACCGCGGGCGGCGTGGCCACCCCGGCGGACGCGGCGATGATGATGCAGCTCGGCGCCGACGGCGTGTTCGTCGGATCCGGCATCTTCAAGTCGGGCAACCCGGTGGCGCGCGCCAAGGCCGTCGTCACCGCGACCGCGCTGTTCAACGACCCCGACGCCATCGCCGAGGCGTCGCGCGGCCTCGGCGAGGCCATGGTCGGGATCAACGTCGCCGACGTGCCCGCACCGCACCGCCTCGCCGAGCGTGGCTGGTAGCACGCCGGCTCCGCACGGCGACGGCCCGCTCGTCGGCGTCCTCGCCCTGCAGGGGGACGTCCGCGAGCACGTCCGCGTGCTCGAGGGCTTCGGTGCCCGGACGAGGCTCGTGCGACAGCCGAAGGACCTGCCCGGCATCTCCGGTCTCGTGATCCCCGGCGGCGAGTCCACCGTGATGGACAAGCTGTCGCGCCAGTTCGGGATCGCGGAGCCGTTGCGCGCAGCCATCGACGACGGCCTGCCCGTCTACGGGACGTGCGCCGGGCTGATCATGCTGGCCGACGAGATCGTCGACGCGATCCACGACCAGCGGGGCATCGGCGGGCTCGACGTGTCCGTGCGGCGGAACGCCTTCGGATCGCAGACGGCCTCCTTCGAGGTGGACCTCGACGTGCCCGCGCTGGGCGCGCCACCCGTGCACGCCGTCTTCATCCGGGCACCCGTGGTCGCCTCCGTCGGCCCCGCGGCATCGGCGCTCGCATCGCTCGACGACGGCCGCGTGGTCGCCGTGCGCCAGGGGGCTCTCCTCGGCACATCGTTCCACCCGGAGGTCACGGGCGACCTCCGCTTCCACCGCCTCTTCCTCGACATGGTCGAGGACGCGGGCCGCACCCTCTGACCTCTCCGGTCCCCGGCGGCGTGCCCGGATGGTCCATCATTGACAGCGAGCAGACGCCGCGTAAGGAGAACCACCCGTGTCCGGACATTCCAAGTGGGCGACCACGAAGCACAAGAAGGCGATCATCGACTCGCGGCGCGCCAAGTCGTTCGCGAAGCTGATCAAGAACATCGAGGTCGCGGCCAAGATCGGCGGCGCCGACATGTCCGGCAACCCGACCCTCGTCGACGCGGTGCAGAAGGCCAAGAAGACTTCCGTCCCGAACGACAACATCGACCGCGCCGTCAAGCGCGGAGCCGGCCTGCTCGGCGAGGTCGTCGACTACCAGACGATCATGTACGAGGGCTACGCGGCCAACGGCGTCGCGATGCTCGTCGAGTGCCTCACCGACAACAAGAACCGCGCGGCCGCCGAGGTCCGCACGGCCATGAGCCGCAACGGCGGCACCATGGCCGACCCGGGCAGCGTCGCCTACAACTTCCACCGCAAGGGCGTCATCGCGGTGCCGCACGCGGATGCGCCGACCGAGGACGACGTCCTCGCGGCCGTGCTCGACGCGGGTGCGGAGGACGTGACCGACCACGGCGAGGTGTTCGAGATCCGGTGCGAGCCGTCCGACATGGTCGGTGTGCGCCAGGCGCTCCAGGAAGCGGGCATCGACTACGACTCCGCCGACGTCGAGTTCGTGCCGCAGGTCAAGGTCGAGGTCGACCTCGAGACCGCGCGCAAGGTCAACAAGCTCGTCGACGCCATGGAGGACCTGGACGACGTCCAGAACATCTACGTCAACAGCGACGTGCCCGCCGACGTGCAGGCCGCGCTGGACGACGACGACGAGGAGTAGGACCCCATCGCGGGGGCGCGGGGGAGCGGCGCGGGCGGCAGCGGCCCGTCCGTGCGGATCCTCGGGATCGACCCGGGCCTGACGCGTTGCGGCGTCGGCGTGGTCGACGTCTACGCCGACCGTTCGGCCCGGCTCGTCGACGTGCAGGTCGTGCGCACGAGCCCGACGGCCGAGCTGCACCACCGGCTGCTCGCGGTCGGCGACGGCATCGAGGAGCTGGTGGACCGGCACCGGCCGTCGGTGGTCGCCGTCGAGCGCGTCTTCGCGCAGGACAACCTCTCGACTGTCATGGGCGTGGCGCAGATCACCGGCGTCGCGCTCGTGGGCGCGGCCCGGCGGGGGCTCGACGTCGCGCTTCACACGCCGAGCGAGGTCAAGGCCGCCGTCACCGGCTACGGCCAGGCCGACAAGAGGCAGGTGGCCACGATGGTCGCGCGGATCCTCGGCCTCGACGAGCTGCCCACTCCCGCCGACGCGTCCGACGCCCTCGCCCTCGCCATCTGCGCCGGGTGGCGGGCGGGGATGTCCCGCGCCGGCATCGCCGGGACCCAAGCGCCGACGCGCACCGGTGTCGCGTCCGCGGCGGACGCCGCCGCGGGCGCCGGACCGACCGCGGCGCAGGCCGCGTGGCTCGCGGCCGAGCGTGCGCAGCGGGGTCGGCGCTAGCTCGTAGGGTTGGGGGCGTGATCTCCTCCCTCCGCGGCACCGTGCTGTCCGTCTCCGGTCAGACCCTCCTGCTGGAGGTGCACGGGGTGGGCTACGGCGTCTCGGTGACGCCGCGGCACGCGCTCGAGCTGCGGCACGGATCCGAGGCCACCGTGCTCACGTCGCTCGTCGTCCGCGAGGACTCGCTCACCCTCTTCGGCTTCCCGGGGCCCGACGAGCTGCGGGCCTTCGAGCTGCTCTGCGGCGTCACGGGCGTCGGCCCGAAGTCGGCGCTCGCGGTTCTCGAGCACCTGGATCCGGAGGCGATGGCCCAGGCCGTCGCGGCCGAGGACGACGCCGCGTTCCGCCGCGTCTCCGGCATCGGCCCGAAGACGGCCAAGCTCATCGTCCTGCAGCTGGCGGGCAAGCTCTTCGTGACCCAGCCGCGCACCCGCTCGGCGTCGTCCGCCGCATCCACCGTCACGGCCGACGTCGTCACGGCCCTCATCGGACTCGGCTGGTCGGAGCGCGTCGCCCGCACCGCGGTCGACGACGCCGCGGCCGCTGCGGCCGAGCAGGGCCTCCCCGCCGACATGCCGCGCCTGCTGCGCGTCGCGCTCGGGATGCTCGGGCCGCAGCAGCCGGCGGGCGCGCCCGCCGCGGCGCAGGCGGCCGACCGGTGAGCGGCCTCGCCCACGGCGACGCGTCCAGTCCCGTCCCGGAGTCCGACGCGGAGCTCGCGTTCGAGGGGGCCCTCCGCCCACGGTCGCTGTCCGAGTTCGTCGGCCAGGTCAAGGTGCGCGGACAGCTGGAGCTGCTGCTCACCGCCGCGGCCATGCAGAACCGCTCGCCCGACCACATCCTCCTCGCCGGCCCTCCCGGCCTCGGCAAGACGACGCTCGCGATGATCGTCGCCGAGGAGAGCCGCCGTCCGCTGCGCCTCACGAGCGGTCCGGCCATCCAGCACGCGGGCGACCTCGCGGCCGTGCTGTCGGCGCTGGTGCCCGGCGAGATCCTCTTCGTCGACGAGATCCACCGCATGGCGCGCTCGGCCGAGGAGATGCTGTACCTCGCCATGGAGGACTACCGCATCGACATCATGGTCGGCAAGGGCGCGGGCGCCACGTCCATCCCGCTGGAGCTCTCGCCGTTCACGCTGGTCGGCGCCACCACGCGCTCGGGCATGCTGCCGAGTCCGCTCCGCGACCGCTTCGGCTTCACCGCGCACCTCGAGTTCTACGAGACCCACGAGCTCGAGCAGGTGATCGAGCGGGCCGCCCGCATGCTGCACCTCGAGATCGAGCACGAGGCGGTCGCCGAGATCGCGGGCCGCTGCCGGGGGACGCCGCGCATCGCGAACCGGCTGCTCCGCCGTGTGCGCGACTACGCGCTCGTGCACGGGACGGAGGCGGGCCTCGAGTCGGTCCGGGCCGCGCTCGACCTCTACGACGTGGACCCGCTCGGCCTCGACCGCCTCGACCGCGCCGTCATGCGCGGCATCCTCACGCGCTTCGGCGGCGGACCGGTGGGGCTGAACACCCTTGCGGTATCGGTGGGGGAGGAGGCGGAGACGATCGAGTCGGTCGTCGAGCCGTTCCTCGTCCGCATCGGGCTGGTGACGCGCACGCCCCGCGGCCGCGTGGCGACACCGGCGGCATGGGAGCACTTCGGCCTCGAGGCCCCCGCCGCGCCGGGTGCTCCCGGTCGGGCACCGGGTCCTTCCGGAGCCGCCGGGGCCCTCCACAGCGATGAACTATGATTCAAGCTGGCCTCCCGCGGAACGTCGCCGGTTCGTCGTGTCCGTCACATCCCAGCACCTGAAAGGCCCGTCCCGCATGGACCCGTTCACCCTGATCATGTTCGCCGTCCTGGCGCTGCTCATCTTCTTCATGTTCCGCAACAGCCGGAAGCGCCAGAAGGACCTCGCGGCGCTGCAGACGCAGATGGTGCCCGGTGCCGAGGTCATGACCGCGTCGGGCATCTACGGCACGCTCGTCTCCTTCGACGAGGAGAACAACCTCGCCTACCTCGAGGTGTCGCCCGGCACGGTGCTGAAGCTGCACCGCCAGACGATCGCCCGCGTGGTCGAGCCGACCGTGGCCGACGACGCGTCCGTGCTGGTGGACGACGCGCCCGCAGCCGGCGTGGTCGACGAGGCCGGCACGAGCGACGCCTCGCGTCGCCTCGACGAGGGCGACGCCCCCACCGCGCGCTCCTGATCCCCTGGCGGGCGGCCACCGGCCGCCTGCCCCACCGGGCGCCTCCCCGCCCGGTCCCGCTTCCCCCTCCATCCGGAGCGCCGCGCGGATCCCGCCGGCCCACCGCGAAGAAAGTCGAGTGTCCAGGTGGCCAAGTCGCCCACACCGGTACGCAAGGCCAGGCGCAAGCTCATCTGGCTGCTGGTCATCATCGGAATCCTCGCGGGCGGCAACGCCGCGAGCGTGGCGTTCAGCAACGGGTCCTGGACCCCGAAGCTCGCGCTCGACCTCGAGGGCGGCACGCAGATCATCCTCGCGCCACAGCTCGACGGCGCGTCGTCCGGACCCACGAGCGAGCAGCTCGCCCAGGCGGTGTCGATCATCCGCCAGCGGGTCGACGCGAGCGGCGTCTCCGAGGCGGAGATCACCACGCAGGGCGGCAGCAACATCGTCGTGAGCCTGCCGGGCGAGCCCGACGCGGCCACCATGCAGCGCCTGCAGTCCTCGGCCAAGCTCGAGCTGCGTCCCGTGCTCATCGGCGCGGCCGGCACGGCGTCGGTCGCCCCGACGCCCACGCCCACCGACGGATCGGCTCCCGCGGACGGCACGACGCCGACCGACGGATCCACCCCCGCGGCGGAGGCGCCGGCGGCCACGCCCGATCCCTCCACCCTCTCCGACGAGCCCACCGCGGAGCCCACGGGCCCCAGCGACGTCTCCTGGGTGACGCCGCGTCTCCAGGCCGAGTTCGCCGCGTACGACTGCGCGACCGCACCCGAGAGCGATGGGCAGGCGGCTCCGGCCGACCGCGCGATCATCGCGTGCTCCGACGACGGCGCCGCGAAGTACGTCCTCGGCCCGGTCGAGGTGGACGGCAGCACGATCTCCGACGCCACGAGCGGCCTGCAGCAGTCCAGCCAGGGCGTCAGCACCGGCACGTGGTCGGTCAACCTGGTCTTCGACGGCGACGGCACGAAGCAATTCGGCGACATGTCCACCCGCCTCATCACGCTGGAATCGCCTCGCAACCAGTTCGCGTTCGTGCTCGACAACGAGGTCATCTCCGCGCCGGTCACGCAGGGCGTCGTCACGAACGGCAAGCCGTCCATCACCGGCAACTTCACGCAGGAGAGCGCCAAGGCGCTGGCCGACCAGCTCAAGTTCGGCGCCCTCCCGCTCAGCTTCACCTTGCAGAGCTCGGACGTCATCTCGGCCACCCTCGGCTCGTCGCAGCTCACCAGCGGCCTCATCGCGGGACTCATCGGTCTCGTGCTCGTGGTGCTCTACTCGCTCGTGCAGTACCGGGCGCTCGGCATGGTGACGATCGCGTCGCTCGTGATCGCCGCGGTGATCACGTACCTGCTCATCACGCTGCTCAGCTGGCGGGAGGGGTACAGGCTGTCTCTCGCCGGGGTGGCGGGGCTCATCGTGGCCATCGGCATCACGGCGGACTCGTTCATCGTGTACTTCGAACGCATCAAGGACGAGCTGCGGGACGGCCGCGGGCTCGTCTCCTCCGTCGAGCAGGGGTGGAAGCGCGCGCTGCGCACGATCATCGCGTCCGACACGGTCAACTTCCTCGCGGCGGCGGTGCTGTTCATCCTCGCGGTGGGCAACGTCAAGGGCTTCGCGCTCACGCTCGGGCTCACGACGATCATCGACCTCATCGTCGTGTCGCTGTTCACGCACCCGATCCTGCAGCTGCTGGCGAATCGGCGCTTCTTCGCCGAGGGCCACCGCATGAGCGGGCTCGACCCGCGGGCGCTGGGTGCGGTGTACCGGGGCCGCGCCACGTTCCGCACCCCCACCGCCACCACGGGACGCCGCGCCGCCGCGGCCAAGGAGGCGGCACGTCGGCAGACCATCGCCGAGCGAAAGGCCGCCCAGCAGGCGACAGGATCCACGAAGACCGCGACGATCGACGCGCCGCGGGCCGACGACACGAGCAGGGACGACTGATGGCTGGCTTCTCCGAGTTCGGCAACGACCTCTACACGGGCAAGCGCTCGTTCGACATCGTCGGGCGCCGCCGTCTCTGGTACTCGATCGCCGCGATCTGCATCCTCGTCTCGGTCCTCGGCCCGCTGCTGCGCGGCGGCTTCACGTTCGGCATCGAGTTCACGGGCGGATCCGAGTACACGGTGAGCGGGGTGCAGTCGCAGTCGCAGGACATCGCGAGCGACGCCGTCGCCACCGTCACCCCGGTGCCGGCCCGCGTCTCGTCCGTCGGGTCCGACGGCGTCCGCGTCCAGACCGACCAGCTGCAGCCCGCCGACAGCACCGCCGTGCGCCAGGCGCTCGCGACGGCGTACGGCGTCGAGACGTCCAGTGTCACCGAGTCCTTCATCGGGCCGTCCTGGGGCCAGGACATCACCCGTCAGGCGCTGTGGGGACTCGTCGTGTTCCTCGCGCTGGCCGCCGTCGTCATGTCGGTCTACTTCCGCACGTGGAAGATGTCCGTCGCGGCGATCATCGCCCTCCTGCACGACCTCGTGCTCACCGCCGGCATCTACGGCATCACGGGCTTCGAGGTCACCCCGGCGGCCGTCATCGGATTCCTCACGATCCTCGGGTACTCCCTCTACGACACGGTCGTGGTGTTCGACAAGATCCGCGAGAACACCGCGGAGGACGGGCAGGAGTCCCGGCGCACGTTCGCGCAGTCGGTCAACCTCGCGGTGAACCAGACGCTGGTGCGCTCGATCAACACCTCGATCGTCGCGATCCTGCCGGTCGGCTCGATCCTCTTCATCGGCGCCGTAGTGCTCGGCGCGGGCACGCTGCGCGACATCGCGCTGTCGCTGTTCATCGGCATCATCGTCGGCACCTACTCGACGATCTTCATCGCGGCCCCGTTGTACGCCCACCTCCGCGAGGGCGAGCCCAAGGTAAAGCGCGGGGACGCCCTGGCAGCGTCGGCCGCGAGCCGCGCCCAGGCCGAGCGCGCCGCCGTGACCGTGGAGTCGTGACGAGCTCGCAGGGCGCCGGCGTCCCCGAGGACCTCGACGCCGCCACCGCCAAGGCCCGCACCGCGACGGGGGACTCCTGGCTCCTCGACGTGCGCGAGCCGGACGAGTGGGAGGCCGGCCACTCCGCCGTCGCCCACCACATCCCGATGGGCGAGCTCGAGGCGCGCGTCGCCGAGATCCCGACCGACCGGCACATCGCGGTCGTCTGCCGCTCCGGCCACCGGTCGGGCATCGCGACCCAGGCGCTCCTGCGCGGCGGGTTTGCGGCCTCGAACGTCACCGGCGGCATGCACGCGTGGTCCGAGATGGGCGGCGACGTCGTCACCGACGACGGGCAGCCCGGCCGCGTCGCCTGAGGCGCGACCTCGGCGCCCCGCCGTGTGGCCGCCGCCTTCCGAGGCCTCCGACCCCGTCGCCCCCCCGTGGTCGGGAGCTCTCGGGTGCGGTGATAATTTGGTCTCCAGCACACGCCTGGGAGGCTGAACGATGACGGAGACGACCTCGAGCACGGCTTCCCTCCGGCGCCTGGTGCCCCGCCTGTTCTCCCGGGCCCAACCGGCCGGCGCCGTCGAGCAGCTGATCCGCACCGCGCGCCTGCACCACCCCAAGGCCGACATGAGCCTCATCGAGCGGGCGTACGCCGTCGCCGAGCGGGCGCACGAGGGCCAGAAGCGCAAGAGCGGCGAGCCGTACATCACCCACCCGGTCGCGGTGGCGCAGATCCTCGCCGATCTCGGCATCGGCCCCAAGACCCTCGCGGCCGCCCTCCTCCACGACACGGTCGAGGACACCGAGTACACGCTCGACATGCTGCGCCACGACTTCGGCGACGAGATCGCCATGCTCGTCGACGGCGTCACGAAGCTCGACAAGCTGAAGTACGGCGACAGCGCGCAGGCCGAGACGGTGCGCAAGATGGTCGTGGCCATGTCCAAGGACATCCGTGTCCTCGTCGTCAAGCTCGCCGACCGCCTGCACAACGCGCGCACGTGGGGCTTCGTCGAGTCCGCCTCCGCCGAGCGGAAGGCCAAGGAGACCCTCGAGATCTACGCGCCGCTCGCGCACCGCCTCGGCATCTCGACCATCAAGTGGGAGCTCGAGGACCTCTCGTTCGCGGTGCTCTACCCGAAGATCTACGTCGAGATCGAGAACCTCGTGAAGCAGCGCACGCCGCAGCGCGAGGAGTTCGTGCAGCAGGTGATCGACAGCGTCAACGACGACCTGCGGGCCGCCAAGATCCGCGGCAAGGTGGCCGGCCGGCCCAAGCAGTACTACTCGATCTACCAGAAGATGGTCGTGCGCGGCCGCGAGTTCGACGAGATCTACGACCTCGTCGGCATCCGCGTGCTGGTCGACTCGCTGCGGGACTGCTACGCCGTCCTCGGCGCGATCCATGCCCGCTGGACGCCCGTGCCCGGGCGCTTCAAGGACTACATCGCCACGCCCAAGTTCAACCTCTACCAGTCGCTGCACACGACCGTGATCGGGCCGAAGGGCCGGCCGGTGGAGATCCAGATCCGCACGCACGAGATGCACCAGCGCGCCGAGTTCGGCGTCGCGGCGCACTGGAAGTACAAGGAGCGCATGAACGGCGGGCGCGCCGCCGAGGTGTCGCCCCAGGGCGACACGGACCTCGCCTGGCTCGCGCACATCTCCGACTGGCAGTCCGAGACGGCGGATCCGGGGGAGTTCCTCGACTCCCTGCGCTTCGAGATCGGGGCGAAGGAGGTCTACGTCTTCACGCCGCACGGGAAGGTGATCGGCCTGCCCGCCGGCGGGACGCCCGTGGACTTCGCCTATGCCGTGCACACGGACGTGGGTCACCGCACCATGGGGGCGAAGGTGAACGGGCGGCTCGTGCCGCTCGAGAACCCGCTCACCACGGGCGACGTGGTCGAGGTGTTCACGTCGAAGAACCCCGACAGCGGTCCGAGCAAGGACTGGCTCGCGATCGTGAAGAGCGCCCGCGCGCGCAACAAGATCAAGCAGTGGTTCACCAAGGAGCGGCGCGAGGAGGCGATCGAGCAGGGCAAGGACGCCATCGCCCGCGCGATGCGCAAGCAGAACCTCCCGCTGCAGAAGCTCATGAACCAGGACGCGTTCTCGGACGTAGCGCAGAGCATGAAGTACGACGACGTCGCGGCGCTCTACGCCGCGGTCGGTGAGGGGCACGTCTCGACCCAGTCGGTGATCGAGAAGGTCCTCTCCTCCATCCAGGGCGACAGCGGCGGGGAGGCCGAGGAGGTCTTCGCCGTCACGCAGCGCTCGCGCGTGTCGCGGAACAGCGACTCCGGTGTTCTCGTGCGCGGGGCGCCCGACATCCTCGTGAAGCTCGCCAAGTGCTGCACGCCGGTGCCGGGCGACGAGATCATCGGGTTCGTGACGCGCGGCGCGGGGGTCTCCGTGCACCAGGCCAACTGCCACAACGTGGACTCGCTGCGCGCGGAGCCCGACCGCATGATCGAGGTGGAGTGGGCGCCGTCGTCCAAGAGCCTGTTCCTCGTGCACATCCAGGTGGAGGCGCTCGACCGGTCCGGCCTCCTCAGCGACGTCACGCGCGTGCTGTCGGAGCACCACGTCAACATCCTCTCCGCGTCCGTCTCGACGTCGTCCAACCGGCTCGCCATCAGCCGCTTCGTCTTCGAGATGGGCGACGTAACGCACCTCGACCGGGTGCTCAACGCGGTGCGCCGCATCGACGCGGTGTACGACGTCTACCGGGTCAGCGGCGGCTGACGAGCATCCGCGCCGCGCCCGCCCTCGGCGTCGTCCCGCGGTGCGGTGCGGCGGGCCAGGGCATCGAGCCGGGTAAGCGCACGGCGCTTGTCGGGAAGCGCGCCGGAGGCGGCGAGGTGCTCCCGCGCGGCTGCGTCCGTCACCCCGGGCAGCGTCAGCAGGCCGAGGCACGCGTCCTCGTGGAACGGGGAGAAGTCGGCGACCGTGCGCGCGATGTCGCACAGCGTCCGCAGCGGCGTCGTGATCCGGAGGCCGGCCAGCACGATCGTGTCGCGCTCGTCGAGCACGACCTCGCGGATGCGCACGTTGCGCAGCGCCGGCGGGTGGCAGCGCGCGACGCTGTCGACGCAGTACTCGTGGGTGCGGGGCGGGGTGCGGACGGCGCCGTGCACCCACGCGGCGAGCGCCGCGGCGCGGAGCCAGGGCGAGGCCAGCTCGTCGACGGGGGAGTAGCAGGCATCCACCTCGTATACCTCGCCGTCGAGGCGGGCGGAGCAGAGCTCGGCGAGGGGGAGGTCGAGCACGGACAGGACGGGCGCGAGGCGGGGTGACATGCGCGCACCATGCCATCGCGCGCCGCCGGACGGGCGACGGCCCGGGATCCTGTGGAGGATCCCGGGCCGTCGTCGTGGTGCGGAGGGGGCGGGCTACGAGCCGAGCGCGTCCAGCCAGACGCGGCGGGCGGCGAGGGCCTCCTCGGCGTCCTTGATGCGTCGCGCGTCGCCATCGGCCCTGGCCGCGTCGAGCTCGCGCTGCAGCTTGTCGATGGCGGCGCCGAGCTGCGAGGCGAGCCCCTCGGAGCGGGCCTTCGTCTCTGGGTTGTTCTTGCGCCAGAACTCCTCGTCCAGGGTCCGCACATGGGTCTCGACCTTGCGCAGGCGGTCCTCGACGGTCTTGACGCTGTCCCTCGGCACGCGGCCGATCGCGTCCCAGCGGAGCTGGACGGCGGTGAGCTTGTCGCGCGCGGCGGTGCGCTCCGTGATCTGGAGGATGGGCTCGGCCTCGTCGAGGAGGGCGAGCTTGGCCTGGAGATTGGCCTGCTGCTCCTCGTCGTCCGCGGCATCGACCTCGGCCTTGGCGCCGTAGAGCACGTCGCCCGCGGCCTTGAACTGCGCCCAGAGCGCGTCGTCGTAGCGCTTGCCGGCGCGGCCGGCCAGCTTCCACTCGTCGAGGAGACGGCGGTACGCGGGAATCCCGGCGACGCCCTGCGGCTCGAGAGCACGTGCCTGCTCGACGATGGCCTGCTTCTTCGAGCGGGCGTCCTTGTGCGCGTTGTCGAGCTCGGCGAAGAAGGCCTTGCGCTCGGTGTCGATGGTGGAACGCGCCGTGCGGAACCGCTTCCAGAGCTCGTTGGCGTCGTTCTTGGGCAGACGGGGCCCCGTCTGCTGGTGCTGCTGCCAGCGGGCGAACAGGGCGTCGACCTCGGCGGTCAGCTGCTTCCACTGCACCTTCGAGAAGTCCTGGCTCGCGAGGCGCTCGGTCTCCTCCACGATGGCGGTGCGCTCGGCGATGGCGCCCTGCACCACCTGCCGCTGCTCCTCGCCCTGCTTCTCGGTGAGCTCGCCGACGGTGGCGGCGAGGACGTCGAGCCGGGCGCGGAGGGCGGCGAGGTCGCCGACGGCGTTCGCTCCGTCCACGGCCTGGATGAGGTGCGCGACGGCCTTGGCGACGTCGGTGGCCGGGGCGCCGCGCTTGGCGCGCTGCTCCAGGAGCGTGACCTGCCTCGCGAGGTCGGTGAACTTGCGCTGGAAGTAGGCCAGCGCCTCCTCGGGGGTGCCGTCGGGGTACTGGCCGACGGCTCGTTCGCCGTCGCCCTCGCGGAGGAAGACGGTGCCCGTCTCGTCGACGCGGCCCCAGGGGGTCTGATCGTTGTCAGCCACGGATGCTCACCTTGTTCGTAGGACCGGCCGGACCGGTGCGGAGACGTGCACGTCAGCCTAGAGCACGCCTCCCGGACGGGATCGTCCCGCGACGGGCGCCGGCTGACCTGTCGATCATGCCCGAGGGCGGGCCGCCGATGCGCGGGTCGACGCCGATCCGACCCGCCTCGCAGGGGCCCGTGAGGACCGTGCGGGGGCCGACCCTCCGGTCCCGCGCCCCGTGGAGACCGCGGAGTCGGGTCGGCGGGACAGGGGGTCAGCGGGTCAGGGGGTCGGCGTGACGTGCGGCGTCGCGGGAGCGGGGGACGACGGCGAGGACGAGGGAGCGGGGGCCGGCGCGCCGGGCCCGGACTCGTACGCGAGCTGGGCCCCGACCGCGAGCGCCGCGACGAGGATCACGGCGACGACCGCGGCGACGTCGTCGCGGCGGCGGCGTCGGAGGGCGCGGGCGTGGAGCTCCTGGCGGGCCGCGTATCGGCGAAGCCGGGCCTGCGCCTCGCGGGCTGCGCGGTCGTTCTTGGGGGCCACGGCGTCCTCCGGTCGGTCCCGCCCGAGGCGGCGGTACGGGAACCATAGCCGGTCGCGCCTACCATCGAGGTCATGACCGACACGCGACCGGGCCTCCGTTCGGGGGCGACGCCCCTGGCCGTCCGGATGCGTCCCCGGAGCCTCGACGAGGTCACCGGCCAGCGGCACCTCCTGACGCCCGGCTCGCCCCTCGTGAGCCTGGCGTCCGACGTGGCGGGGGAGCAGGGTTCGGTCTCGATCATCCTGTGGGGCCCGCCCGGGACCGGGAAGACGACCCTCGCGCAGGCCATCGCGCACGGATCCAGCCGCCGCTTCGTCGAGCTCTCGGCCGTCACGGCCGGCGTCCGCGACGTGCGGCAGGTGATGGAGAAGGCGCTCAGCGACCGCGACCTCTTCGGCGTCTCCACCGTGCTCTTCCTCGACGAGATCCACCGCTTCACCAAGGCCCAGCAGGACGCGCTGCTGCCGGGTGTCGAGAACGGGTGGGTGATCCTCATCGCGGCCACCACGGAGAACCCGTCCTTCTCCGTGATCTCGCCGTTGCTCTCCCGCAGCCTCCTGCTGACGCTCGAGCAGCTCGACGACGACGACCTCGGCGTGCTCGTGGACCGCGCCGTCGCGGACGCCCGGGGGCTCGGCGGGCGGTTCGCGCTCGAGGACGACGCGCGGGCGATGATCATCCGGCTCGCCTCCGGCGACGCCCGGCGCGCGCTGACGGCGCTCGAGGCGGCGGCGGTGTCGGCGCAGGCGGACGCGTCGGGCAGGGCACGCGCCGCGGCCGAGGGGCAGGAGCCCGATGAGGACGACGACGACGACGGCGAGGACGACGACGAGGACGACGAGCGGGAGGACGCGGACGCGGCCGCCGCCGAGGATCCCGCGTCCATCCCCATCCCCATCCCCATCTCCACCGAGCAGGTCGCCCTGGCCGTCGACCGCGCGCTGCTCCGCTACGACCGCAACGGCGACGAGCACTACGACGTCATCAGCGCGTTCATCAAGTCGATCCGCGGATCCGACGTCGACGCTGCCCTGCACTACCTCGCCCGCATGATCGAGGCGGGGGAGGACCCGCGCTTCATCGCCCGGCGGATCATCGTCTCGGCCTCCGAGGACATCGGCCTCGCCGACCCGGAGGCGCTCGTGGTCGCGGTGGCGGCGGCCGACGCGGTGCAGCTCATCGGCATGCCCGAGGGGCGGATCCCGCTGGCGCAGGCGGTCGTGCACCTCGCGACCGCGCCCAAGTCCAACGCCTCCTACCTCGGCATCGACCAGGCCATCGCGGACGTGCGCGCCGGCGCGTTCGGCCGGGTGCCCCTGCACCTCCGCGACGCGCACTACCCGGGCGCGAAGCGTCTCGGCCACGGCAAGGGATACCGCTACCCGCACGACGCGGACATCGGCGTCGTCACCCAGCAGTACCTGCCGGACGAGCTCGTCGGCCGCACCTACTACTCGCCCACGCAGCACGGGCACGAGCGCGACCTCTCGGCGCGGCTGGAGAAGCTGCGTCGCATCGTCCGCGGGGGCTGATCCCGGCGCGGCGCATCCCCGGGTACGCGCCGATCGCGTGCTACGCTTGCTGACGCCTAGATGGGGTGTCGTGTGCGGCTGCGTCGACATCCAGATCCAAGGGACACGTCGTGTAGCCGGACGGCCCGTGGCGAATCCCTCTACTTCCGCAGGAACCGCATCAGCGGTGATTCTCGTCGCGCGCCCATGCGTGTGCGCGGACGCCCTGCATCATCCGTAGTCAGAGACTTTCTCCCTGGAAGGAAAACGTGTCCACCAAGTCACGCACCCGCAGTAAGACCCGCCTCTCCCGCGCGCTGGGCATCCCGCTCACGCCGAAGGCGGCCAAGTACCTCGAGAAGCGCCCCTACGCACCGGGCGAGCACGGCCGGTCCAAGCGCAAGCAGGACAGCGACTACGCCGTCCGCCTCCGCGAGAAGCAGCGTCTGCGCGCCCAGTACGGCATCCGCGAGGCCCAGCTCAAGATCGCCTTCCAGGAGGCGCGTCGCACGCAGGGCCTGACCGGTGAGAACCTCGTCGAGATCCTCGAGCAGCGCCTCGACGCGCTCGTCGTCCGCTCCGGCCTCGCGCGCACCACGGCGCAGGCCCGCCAGCTCGTCGTGCACCGCCACATCATGGTCGACGGCAAGATCGTCGACCGCCCCTCCTTCCGCGTGAAGGCCGGCCAGATGATCCACGTCAAGCCGCGCTCCGAGGGCACCGAGCCCTTCCAGGTCGCCGCCGCCGGCGGTCACGCCGACGTGCTGCCGAAGCTCCCCCCGTACCTCGAGGTCGAGCTCGACAAGCTGCAGGCCCGCCTCGTGCGCCTGCCGAAGCGCGCTGAGGTACCCGTGACCTGCGAGGTCCAGCTGGTCGTCGAGTACTACGCGGCCCGCTAGCCCCACCGCACCATCCCGCGAGGCGGGTCGTCCCTTCCCGGGGCGACCCGCCTCGCGGCGTATCCGGCCGTCGCCGGGCCCCTCGGCCGGGGAGGCGCGAGGCCCGGCCGGTAGGATCGCCCTCGGCCCCGAAGGCCCCAGCCCGTCGCGTCACCTCCCGGAAGGGGAGCAGCATGAAGAACCTCGTCCTCATCGCCGTGGGGGTCGCCATCGGCTTCGCCGTCGCCCACGTGGTCGACCGCACGCCGGCCGGGCACCGCCTGTTCCAGGACGTCGAGGCCCGGGCCCGCCGCTTCGGGGAGGCCGTCGAGCACGGCTACCGCAGCCGCGAGGCCGAGCTCCGCTCCGTCGTGGGCGAGGCCGAGGACACCATCACCGAGCTGGGAAAGCAGTAGGCCTGATGCAGACCGCAGACATCCGCAACGCCTGGCTGACGTACTTCGGCGACCGGGGGCACACCGTCGTGCCGTCGGCGTCGCTCGTGAGCGACGACCCGACGCTCCTGTTCACGGTGGCCGGCATGGTGCCGTTCGTGCCGTACCTCACGGGCGTCGTGCCCGCGCCGTTCGCGCGCGCCACGAGCGTCCAGAAGTGCATCCGCACGCTCGACATCGAGGAGGTCGGCCGGACGCCCCGGCACGGCACCTTCTTCCAGATGAACGGCAACTTCTCCTTCGGCGACTACTTCAAGGAGCAGGCCATCGCGTACGCGTGGGAGCTGCTCACGACGAGCGAGGCCGACGGCGGCCTCGGCTTCTCGCCCGACGACCTGTGGGTCACCGTCTACCACGAGGACGACGAGGCCAGGCAGGCGTGGAAGCGCATCGCGGGCCTGCCGGACGAGCGGATCCAGGGCCTCGGCCGCGACACGAACTACTGGCACACCGGCCAGCCCGGCCCCGCCGGCCCCTGCTCGGAGATCTTCTTCGACCGCGGCCCGGCCTACGGCGCCGACGGCGGCCCGGCCACGGACGACGACCGGTACGTGGAGATCTGGAACCTCGTCTTCATGCAGTACCTGCGTGGGGCCGGCACGGGCAAGAGCGACTTCGAAATCCTCGGCGACCTGCCCACGAGGAACATCGACACCGGCATGGGGCTCGAGCGCGTCGCGTTCATCAAGCAGGGCGTCGAGAACATGTACGAGACCGACCAGGTGCGTCCCGTGCTCGACCGCGCGGCCGAGCTCAGCGGCCGCCGCTACGGGGCCGACCACGAGGACGACGTGCGCATGCGCATCGTCGCCGACCACGTGCGCTCGTCGGTCATGCTCATGTCCGACGGCGTGCGGCCGTCGAACGAGGGGCGCGGCTACATCCTCCGCCGCCTCATGCGCCGCACGGTGCGCGCGATGCGCCTCATGGGCGTGGACGCCGCGACCTTCGGCGAGCTGTTCCCCGCGTCGCGCGATGCGATGAAGGCCGCCTACCCCGAGGTCTCCGACGACTTCGACCGCATCTCCCGCCTCGCGTACGCGGAGGAGGAGACCTTCCTCCGCACGCTCTCCGGCGGCACGACGATCCTCGACGTCGCGGTCGGCGAGACGAAGGCGAAGGGCGGCGAGCGGATCGCGGGCGACACCGCGTTCCTCCTGCACGACACCTTCGGCTTCCCCATCGACCTCACGCTCGAGATGGCGGAGGAGAACGGCCTCACGGTCGACCGCGAGGCGTTCGACCGCCTCATGCTGGAGCAGCGGACCAGGGCCAAGGCCGACGCCAAGAGCAAGAAGACGGCGCTGGCCGATCTCACCGTCTACAGCGAGTTCCGCGCGGCCGGCGAGACGCGCTTCACCGGGTACGACGAGCTGGAGACGGGGACGACGATCCTCGGCCTCATCGTGGGCGGCCACAGCGTCGACCACGCGGTGGCGGGCGACATCGCGGAGGTCATCCTCCCAGAGACGAGCCTCTACGCCGAGTCCGGGGGCCAGGAGGCCGACGCGGGCAGCATCGTCGGCCAGGGCTTCGACCTCGAGGTGCTCGACGTGCAGAAGCCCGTGAAGGGCCTCATCAGCCACCGCGTGCAGGTGCGCTCGGGCGAGGTGGGTGTCGGCGACGCCGCCACCACCATCGTCGACGCCGACTGGCGCCGCGGGGCCACGCAGGCGCACTCGGGCACGCACCTCGTCCACGCCGCGCTCCGCCAGGTGCTCGGCCAGGACGCGCACCAGTCCGGCTCCTACAACCGGGCCGGCTACATGCGCCTCGACTTCGCGTGGAACCAGGCGCTGAGCCCGGCGACGCGCAGCGAGATCGAGGACATCGCGAACGGCGCCGTGCGCGACGACCTGCAGGTCGTGACGCGCGTGATGCCCATCGACGAGGCCAAGCAGCTCGGTGCCATGGCGCTGTTCGGGGAGAAGTACGGCGACACCGTGCGCGTCGTCGACATCGGCGGCCCGTGGTCGCGCGAGCTGTGCGCCGGCACCCACGTGTCGTCGAGCGCCCAGATCGGGCTCATCAACGTGGTGGGGGAGTCGTCCGTCGGATCCACCAACCGCCGCATCGAGTCGCTGGTCGGCCGCGAGGCGTTCCAGGACCTCGCCGTCGAGCGCGCCATCGTCTCGCAGCTCACGTCGAGCCTCAAGACGCCGCGCGAGCAGCTGCCTGACCGCATCGCCGACCTCCTGCAGAACCTGAAGACCGCGGAGCGGCGCATCGCCGACTTCGAGGCGCAGGCGCTGCAGCAGCGCGTGCCGACGCTCCTCGCGCAGGGCTCGCGCGTCGGATCCGTGACCCTGATCCAGGAGTCGCTCGGCAGCGTCCGCTCGGCCGACGAGGTGCGCCAGCTCGTGACGCTCGTGCGGGAGCGCGCCGGATCCGACCCCGTCGTCGTCGCCCTCGCGGGCGACGCGGGCGGGAAGCCGACCGTCATCGTGGCCACGAACCAGGCCGCGCGCGACGCGGGCGCCAAGGCCGGGCAGCTCGCCCGTGCGGCGGCGGCCGTGCTCGGCGGCGGCGGAGGCGGGAAGGACGACCTCGCCCAGGGCGGCGGATCCGACGTGTCGGCCATCGGGGAGGCCCTGGCCGCGGTCCGCCAGGCGCTCGACTCCTGATGCGGGTCGGATCCCGGCTGGCGGTCGACGTGGGGAAGGCCCGCATCGGCCTCGCCCGGTCGGATCCGCACGGCCTGATCGCGACGCCCGTCGAGACCGTGCCGCGTGACGCGGCCGGCTCGGCGGACGTGCGGCGGATCCTCGAGGTGGCCGCCGAGATCGACTGCACGGAGCTCGTCGTCGGCCTGCCGCTGGCGCTCTCCGGCCGCGCCACCGCGTCCACGGATGACGCGGAGGGCTTCGCCCGGCGCCTCGCGGACGCGACGGAGATCCGCGTGCGGCTGGTGGACGAACGCCTCTCGACCGTCTCCGCGCAGGGCGCCCTGCGCGCCTCCGGCAGAGGCTCCCGTAAGCAGAAGCCGGTGATCGACCAGGTAGCGGCCGTTATAATCCTTCAACACGCGCTCGAGACCGAGCGCGCCGCCGGCTCCCCACCCGGTGCTCTCGTCCCGAGGAACCGAGTCGATCCTGACCGACACGCCTGAGACCGATCCCACCCGACGCGCCACGGCGGCCGCGGGTGGAGGCGGCGACCCCTTCGAGAGCCTGTTCGGGGACCAGGCCGCGGCCTCCGCGGATCCGGTCTCCACGCCCGCACCTGCTCCCCGAGGCGACGTGCCGGGCATCGGCACCGGCGCTCCCATGACGCGTCGCGAGCTCCGGGCCCTGCGGGAGGCGGCGGAGGCACAGGCCGGTTCGCCCGCTCCCGCCGCGGACGACGCCCGCCGGCCGACCGCCGACGCCCCGCGTCCCGCGGATGAGGAGCGACCGCGCGTCGCCGCGGCC
>NZ_JAAVCB010000142.1:0-39377 GCF_014802555.1 Clavibacter sp.
CGGAGCCCGAGCCCGCCGCAGCAGCCGCCGCCGAACCCCCGCCCTCCGCGCCCGCCCCGGAGCCCGCATCCACGCCGGAGCCGGTCACGCCGTCCGCTCCCCGCCACGCCGCCCCCGTCGCCGAGCCGACGCCCGGCGCCGAGCGCGACCTGCCGATCGAGCCGACACCATCCGCCGAGCCCGCGCAGACCGCCGACCCCGCGACCGACGACTACGTCCCCGTCATCGGCCGCATCCCGATCCTGTCGCTCACCCCGCAGATCGAGGACGACCTCTGGCCCGCCAAGAGCTTCGTCCACGACGTGGTGCCGTTCGGCGCGACGATCTTCCGCGAGGGCCACGACCTCATCGGCGCCGACGTCCTCCTCACCGATCCCACCGGCGCGGAGACCTCGCACCGCATGTCGCTCGACGCCACGAAGCCCGGCCTCGACCGGTGGATCACGTCCGCACAGCTCGAGACCCAGGGCGTCTGGACCTGGCGCGTCAGCGCGTGGTCCGACGACTTCGGCACCTGGCTGCACAACGCCGAGATCAAGGTGCCCGCCGGCCTCGACGTCGACGTGATGCTCGCCCTGGGCGCGGAGGCGCTCGAGCGCGCGGCCGCCGACGGGACCCGGGACGCCGCCGACCGCGACGTGCTCCGCGCCGCCCTGGCCGGCATCTCCGACGCCGACGCGGCGCCCGACGCGCGCCTCGCCGCGGCCACGACCCCCGAGGTCCTCGCCGCCATCGACCGCGTCCCGCTCCGCAGCCTCGTCACGCTCTCCCCGGAGCGCACGATCGTCGTGGAGCGCGAGCGCGCAGCCGTCGGATCCTGGTACGAGTTCTTCCCGCGCTCGGAGGGCGCCGTCGAGCACGAGGACGGCTCCTGGACGAGCGGCACGTTCGCGACCGCCGCCCGCCGCCTCCCCGCGATCCGCGACATGGGCTTCGACGTCGTCTACATCCCGCCGGTGCACCCCATCGGCCGCACCAACCGCAAGGGCCCGAACAACACGCTCACCGCCGGCCCGCACGACCCGGGCTCGCCCTACGGCATCGGCTCCGAGGACGGCGGCCACGACAGCATCCACCCCGAGCTCGGCACCGCGGACGACTTCCGCGAGTTCGTCCGCGCGGTCGCCGACCACGGCATGGAGCTCGCGATCGACATCGCGCTGCAGGCCTCGCCCGACCACCCCTGGGTCACGACGCACCCGGAGCTGTTCACGACGCTGCCCGACGGGTCCATCGCCTTCGCGGAGAACCCGCCGAAGAAGTACCAGGACATCTACCCGCTGAACTTCGACAACGACCCCGAAGGGTCGTACCGCGAGATGCTCCGCGTCATGCGGGTGTGGCTGGGCCTCGGCGTCAAGATCTTCCGCGTCGACAACCCGCACACCAAGCCGCTCGTGTTCTGGGAGCGCCTCATCCACCAGGTCATGCGCGACGAGCCCGACGCGATCTTCCTCAGCGAGGCGTTCACGCGCCCGGCGATGATGCGGACGCTGGCCAAGATCGGCTTCCAGCAGTCGTACACGTACTTCACGTGGCGCAACACGAAGCAGGAGCTCGAGGAGTACCTCACCGAGGTCAGCCACGAGACGAGCGACTACCTCCGCCCGAACTTCTTCGCCAACACGCACGACATCCTCACGCCCTACCTGCAGTTCGGCGGGCGTGCCGCCTACCGGATCCGCGCCGCGATCGCCGCGACCGCCTCGCCCTCCTGGGGCATCTACTCGGGCTACGAGCTGATCGAGAACGTCGCGCGCCCCGGCGCCGAGGAGAACATCGACAACGAGAAGTACGAGTACAAGCCGCGCGACTGGGCGCGCCAGGAGGAGCTCGGCGGATCCATCGCGCCGGAGATCACGCGCCTCAACGAGATCCGCCGCCAGCACCCCGCGCTCCGCCAGCTCCGCAACCTCGACGTGCACTGGAGCGACGACGACTCGATCCTCGTCTATTCCAAGCACCTCGCCGCCGAGCACACCGGCACCGGCGAGGCCGACACGATCCTCGTGGTCGCGAACGTCGACCCGCACTCCGCGCGCGAGACCCAGGTCCACCTGGATCCCACGCGCTGGGGCCTCGCCGAGGACGCCGTGTTCGAGGTCGAGGACCTCCTCACGGGCGACGTCTACACGTGGTCCACCTCCAACTTCGTCCGGCTCGACGCGTTCACGCACCCCGTGCACGTGCTCCGGGTCACCCCGACCGCATCGAAGGGATGACGGACATGACAGACACCACCCCCCAGCAGGACCCCCGGGACCCCCGGGACGAGCTCCCCGGCGCCGACGTCGTCGTGCCGCCGGCCGCCGACGCCGACATCGAGCAGGGTGCCGACGTGAGCGTGCCCCCGGCCGACGACAGCGCAGCCGAGGAGGCACCCGCCTCCGCCGACCCCGTCCGCCTCCCCGAGGTCGCCGACCACGACCTGCGCGCCGTCGCCGAGGGCGTCCACTCCGGACCGCACTCGGTCCTCGGCCAGCACCCCGTGGCGATCGACGGCGTCTCCGACGACCTCGTGGTCGTCCGCGCGCTGCGACCCCTGGCGGAGGCGGTCTCGGTGATCCTCTCCACGGGCGCCCGCGTCGCGCTCGCCCACGTCGGCCACGGCGTCTGGCAGGGCGCGCACGTGCTCGGCCTCCAGGACTACCAGGTCGAGGCGCGCTACTCCGACGGCGGCACCTGGACCGCCGAGGACCCGTACCGCTTCCTCCCCACCGTGGGCGACCTCGACCTCTACCTGTTCGGCGAGGGCCGCCACGAGCGCCTCTGGGACGTCCTCGGCGCCCACCACCGCGAGCACTGGGGCGTCGCGCAGACGTACGTCGGCGTCTCCTTCTCCGTCTGGGCGCCGCACGCCCGGGCCGTCCGCGTCATCGGCTCGTTCAACGGGTGGGACGGCGTTCAGCACGCGATGCGCCGCCTCGACGGCAACGGCGTCTGGGAGCTCTTCGTCCCGGGCGTCGAGCCCGGCGTCTCGTACAAGTTCGAGATCCTCACGCAGGCCGGCGAGTGGATCGAGAAGGCCGACCCCATGGCCCGCATGACCGAGGTCCCGCCGGCCACCGCCTCGCGCGTCGAGACGAGCGACTACCAGTGGGACGACGACGCCTGGCTCGAGGAGCGGGCCGCGCGCGACCCGCACGACTCCCCCATGAGTGTCTACGAGATGCACCTCGGATCCTGGCGCCCCGGCCTCGGCTACCGCGAGGTCGCCGGCGAGCTCGTCGCCTACCTGCAGGAGCTGCGGTACACCCACGTCGAGTTCCTGCCGCTCGCCGAGCACCCGTTCGGCGGATCCTGGGGCTACCAGGTGTCCGGCTACTACGCGCCCACCTCGCGCTTCGGATCCCCCGACGACCTCAAGCACCTCATCGACTCGCTGCACCGCGCCGGCATCGGCGTCATCGTGGACTGGGTCCCCGCCCACTTCCCCAAGGACGCCTTCGCGCTCGCGCAGTTCGACGGCCAGCCGCTCTACGAGCACACGGATCCGCGCCGCGGCGAGCAGCAGGACTGGGGCACGCTCGTCTTCGACTTCGGCCACTCGCAGGTCCGCGACTTCCTCGTCGCTAACGCGCTGTACTGGTTCGAGGAGTTCCACATCGACGGCCTCCGGGTCGACGCCGTGGCCTCGATGCTGTACCTCGACTACTCGCGCGAGGAGGGCCAGTGGCTCCCCAACGTGCACGGCGGCCGCGAGAACCTGGAGGCGATCAGCTTCCTGCAGGAGGTCAACGCCACCGCGTACCGCACGCACCCCGGCATCGTGATGATCGCCGAGGAGTCCACGAGCTTCCCCGGCGTCACGCGCCCCACGAGCGACGGCGGCCTCGGCTTCGGGCTCAAGTGGAACATGGGCTGGATGCACGACACCCTCGACTACGCGGCCGAGGACCCGATGTACCGCTCGTACCACCACGGGCAGATCACGTTCTCGATGGTCTACGCGTACACGGAGAACTTCCTCCTCCCCATCAGCCACGACGAGGTCGTGCACGGGAAAGGCTCGCTCGTCGGCAAGATGCCGGGCGACCATTGGCAGAAGCTCGCCAACGTGCGCGCCTACCTCAGCTTCATGTGGTCGCACCCCGGCAAGCAGCTGCTGTTCATGGGCCAGGAGTTCGGGCAGGTGTCCGAGTGGAGCGAGGAGCGCGGACTCGACTGGTGGATCCTCGACCAGCCCCTCCACCGCGCCCTGTTCGACCTCGTCGGGTCGCTCAACCGCACGTACGTCGACACGCCCGCGCTCTGGGCGCTCGACAACGACCCGGCCGGCTTCGAATGGATCGACGCGGGCGACGCCGGGCGCAACGTGCTCGCGTTCCTCCGTCGCGACCGCGAGGGGAACCAGGTCGCCGTCGTGCACAACTTCTCCGGTGCGCCGATCTCGGGCTACCGGCTGGGGCTGCCGCAGGCGGGCGTGTGGGAGGAGATCCTCAACACGGACGCCGAGCAGTTCGGCGGATCCGGCGTGGGCAACCTCGGCGCCGTGCACGCGGGCGAGGAGGGCTGGCACGGTCGACCCGCGTCGGCCGAGCTGACGCTGCCGCCGCTCGCGGGCCTGTGGCTCCGGCTGAAGCAGGATCCGGCCGATCTCCGCCCCGTCGAGGCCCCGGCGCAGGCGGCACCCGACGCGGACGAGACGCGCGCCGATGGCACGCCGTTCGCCGAGGCCACGGCCGCGCCCGTGCTCCCGCAGTCGCCCGACGCGCAGCCGCCCGTCGAGGGCCTGTCCGCGACGGATGACGCTCCCGGCTCCGACGACGGCGCCCCGCGGGTGCCCACCGTCTGATCCCGTCCGACCCGACGACGACGGCGCCGCATCCCCGAGGGGGTGCGGCGCCGTCGTCGTCCGTGGGGACGCGCGTCAGTAGAGGAGGCGCGTGAGCTGGCGGCGGGCTACCCCGACCCGCGGGTCCTCGAGGCCGACGACCTCGAAGTGCTCGAGGAGGCGCTGGCGGATGGCGTCGCGACCGGCGGCGTCCGCCGACGGGAACAGCTCGAGGAGGCGCGTGAACGCGTCCTCCACGTGCCCGCCGGAGAGGTCGAGGTCGGCGACGAGCAGCTGCGCGTCCACGTCGTCGGGCCCGGACGCGGCACCGGCGCGGATCTCGTCCGCCGCCTTCCCGTCGAGACGCTCGAGGAGGCTCACCTGGGCCAGGCCGGCCACGGCGAGGGCGTCGCGGGGGTTCTGCGCGATGGCCGTGCGGTACTCGGCGGCGGCGGACGCGTAGTCGCCCTGCTCGATGAAGGCGTACGCCTCCGCGTGGTGCGGCGGCAGCGGCTCCTCCACCGGGGCGGCGGGAGCGGCAGTTGCGTCGGGCGCCACGGCCTGGCCGGTCACGCCGTTCTGCTGCGCCAGCTCCAGCACCTGCTGGATGACGTCGCGCACCTGGTCCTCTGGGATCACGCCCGCGAACAGGCCGACGGGGCGTCCGCCGATGAGCGCCGCGACCGTGGGGACGGTCTGCGCCTGGAAGGCCTGGCCGAGCTGCGGGCTCTGGTCCACGTCGATGCGCACGAGGAGCACGCGCCCGCCCTGCTCGGTCACCACGCGCTCGAGCACGGGCGACAGCTCGCGGCTGGAGGCGAGGCCCGTCGAGACGAGCTCGACGATGACGGGCACCACGGACGAGATGTCGAGGAACTGCGTGAAGGACGCGTCGTCGGCCGCGAGCACGAGGCCAGGGACGTCGACCGTCTGCGGGGCACCGGCCGCGCTACCCGGTGCGGCGGGCGCACCCGGCGCACCCGAGGCGGCCGGCGCTCCTGCGGGCGCGGCCGGGGACTGCGCCCGGTTCACGAGCGAGGACAGGTCGACCGCGCCACGGAGGCTGGCGGCGGAGGGGGGCACGTTCGTCATGGGAGCTCCTTGGCCGAGGTGATGTGGGTGCTGGAGGCGTACAGGCGGATCTTCTCGCCCGAGTTCACGGGCGGCACGTACATGAGCATCTGCGCCGTGCGGACGGTGTCGAAGCCCTTCGCCGAGTCGGTGAGCCCGGTGATCGCCTGGACCTCCGGGTTCGCGTTGATCTTCGCGCCCTCCGCGGTGGGCTTCGCGACGATGCCGAGCTGCACGGTGACGCTCACGAGCGCACCCGACTCGACCGTCGACATCGCGACGGGCGTGGCGGAGTCGGCAGCGGCCGTGAACTCGACGGAGCCGGTCTCGCCGATCGACGCCGTGAAGTCGACCTTGCGCTTGGCGTCCTGCGCCCGCACGCCGTCGTCCGCCGGGTCGAACAGGTCGGCGTACTGGCTGGCGTCGCCCTTGTTGAGCACGTCCGCGTAGGCCGCGGAGAGCTGATCCGGCTGCACGGCCAGGAGCTTCACGTCCGCAGCGAGCCGCGCCGCGCCGATGGCGGCAGGCGCGACGTCGGGCAGCGCCGCGGTGGTGGAGATGGGCATCGCGTACAGCACCCGGTAGTTCTCGCGCGGGCTGTCCTGCACGAGCGTCAGGGAGAGCGTGGGCGCGTCCTCCGTGTCGGGGTCCTTGACGACCGCCGCGACGGTGCGCGGCCAGGTCAGCGTCGCCTGCGGCAGCGTCAGCTGCAGGTCGCCCGCGGGGATCGCGGGGACGGCGGCGATGTCGGGCTTGGCCTTGCGCACCTGGTAGTCCGAGGTGCGCTCCTGCAGCGCCGGGCCGGCGAACCGGGGCGCCAGGGTCGCGGCGTCGAGGGACTGGTCCGCGGCGGTCGCGACCTCGGAGACGCGGGACACGATGCGCTCGGCCTGGTCCTGGGTGACGACAGGCGGATCCGCGTCCTCCGCCTCCCGGGCCGCGTCGAGCGATGAGGTGGGGGTGGGCGTCGCGGTGGATCCCACGCCCGCGGCGAGGTCGGCCGGCGCGCCCTGCGCGGTGCACCCGCTGAGCGCGAGGCCGGTGACGACGAGGACGGGCAGCGCGATGCGGCTGCGACGCCCGCGTCCCCGGGGCGCCACGGGTGCGGCCCCCGTGCCTGCGGTGAGCGCCGCACGACGGGCGGCCGGGCCGATGCGCGGGATGCGCGGGCCGCCGCGCGGCGGGAGGTTGCGGCGGGGCCCCCGGCTGCGGCGCAGGTGGCGGAGCGCCAGGAGGTAGAGGACGAGCCCGACGACGAGCAGGACGATGCCGCCGATCACGAGCGGGACGACCCAGGGAGACTCGCCCTCGGACGGCCACGAGAGCTCGACGTCAGCCGGTGCCGCCGCCTGGCCGTCGGTGGCGAGGATGAGGCTCACGTCGTCCGGGAGCCGGGTGCTGAGCGACACCTCGCCCTGTCCGGTCTGCTCGGAGAGCCAGAGGTCGGATCCGCGCGGATCGGTGACCGTCGGCGTCGCCGCGGCGGTGCCCGACGCGTCGGTGCCGGAGGACCCGGCGGTGGGGCTCGGCGTCGTCGCCTCGGGCTCGACGACCTGGCTCGTCAGCGCGCCCTCGTCGTCCATCGCGATGCGCGTGTACGGGCTGCTGCCCACCCACGCCTCGACGTCGGACGTGGGGCCGTAGGCCGCGAAGACCTCGCCGTCGCCGCGGACCACCGTGTCCTGCAGGCCGGGGTGCGCGTTGAGCGTCTTCCCGTCGACGACCGTGTACGCGGCGCCGTCGGCGGAGGACGTGGCCGCGGTGATGCGGTCGGGCCCTGCCAGGAAGGTGTGCTGGGCGATCCCCAGCCCGATCATGAGGGCGGCGACCACGAAGGTCGCGATCGCCAGGACGAATCGCACGGGTGTCTCCTCTCGTGTCGTCGCGGGCGGCGGCCGCATGCGCGGCGGTCGGGATGCCGACCGAGGCGGCCGATGAGCACGTGTGCTCTCGCGACGGACCCGCCGTGCTCCGGCGGACCGGCGGCGGACGACGACATCGAAGGATACCGGACGACCCTGGGAGCGCCTGCCCGGGCGGCCGCGCACCCCGGGAGACGGGCCGGGTCGCCGGATGCCGACTCGGTAGGATCGGCACCTGCTGCGCCCCGCCCGGCGTGCGCGAGCCGCCCGCGAAGGAGTCTCCCCGTGCCCCACGACGACACGCCGTTCAGCCCTGCCATGCGCGGCTACAACCGCGACGAGGTCGACCGGGCCGTCGCCGACCTGCGCCGCGAGCTCATCCGCTCGAACCAGCAGGGCGCGGAGCTCCGTGCCGAGGCCGACCGCCTCCGCCGCAGCGAGCAGGAGCTGCGCGACGAGCTGGAGGAGGTGGGCAGCCCCACCTTCGCCGGGCTCGGCAGTCGCCTGGAGGCGACCCTCCGCGTCGCCGAGGAGCAGTCGACGCGCCTGGTCGCGCAGGCGGACGTGGACGCCGCACGGCTCCGCCGCGCCACGCAGGAGGAGACGGACGCGCAGCGCGCCGAGGCCGAGGCGACCGCCCGCCACCTGGTGGACTCCGCGCGGGCGCAGGCCGCGCAGATCCTCGACGCCGCGCGCCGCGAGGCGGACGACCTGCACGAGCGCGCGGACGACCGCGCGGAGGGACTCCGCAGCGACGCCGAGCGCGAGGCGGCGGCTCTCCTCCTCCGCACGCGCACCGAGGTGGCCGACCTCCGTTCCACCGCGGAGCGCGAGACCGACGCCCAGCGCGCGGAGGCGGCGCGCGAGGTCGCGGAGCTCCGCGCCCGCGTCGACCGCGAGACCGACGAGGCCCGTCGCGACGCCGCCGACCTCGCCCGCGAGACCGTCCTGGCCCGCGGCGCGCTCGAGCGCGAGCTCGCCGACGCGCGCGCGCGGCACGACGAGACCGTCGCGGAGGAGCGCGCCGACCTCGACCGCGACGCGCGGGAGACCGAGGAGCGCCTGCGGCTCGACGAGGAGACGCGGCGCATCGCCCTCGCCCAGCTCGAGGAGCAGACGCGCGCCGACCTCGACCGCGAGATCGAGCAGGCGCGCACCGACTGGGACCGTGAGCTGCAGGCGTCGCGCGACGACTTCGATCGCCGGATCCACGCGGAGCGCACCGCGTTCGACCGCGACGTGGAGGAGACCCGCGCCGCTCTCGAGCGGGAGATCGCCGAGACGCGCGAGGCGCTGGAGCTCGAGGTGGCGAGCGCACGGGCCGACCTCGCGCGCGACGTCGACGAGGCCCGCACCGACCTCGCCCGCGACATCGCCCAGGGCACCGAGCGCCTGGAGCGCGAGACCCGGGCGACGCGCGAGCAGCTCGAGCTCGAGGCCGTCACCGCCCGCGCCGCCCTCGAGCGGGAGATCGCCCAGGCCGAGGCCCTGGAGGCCGACCGTCGGGAGGCCGAGCGCCTCCGCCTCGAGCGGGAGGCCGCCGAGGCCCGGCGCGAGATCCAGGCCGAGGCCGACGAGGCGCGCCTGATGCTCAGCCGCGAGATCGAGCAGGGCCACCTCGACCTCGACGCCGAGATCACCGCGCGCCGCGACCACGACGCCCGCGACGCCGCCGAGCGCCAGCGCGAGGCCGCCGAGCGCACCGCCGAATACCTCGGCGAGGCGGAGGCGCGGCTGCAGGAGGTGACGGCGCTGCTCTCCTCCACGCGCGAGGAGGCGGAGACGCTCGCGAAGGAGAGCCGCGACGCCGCCCGCACGGTGCGGGACGACGCCGACCACGACGCGCGCGCCGCCATCGCCGACGCGGAGCGCCGCGCGCGCGCGACCGTGGCCGACGCGGAGCGCCGTGCGCGCGAGACCGTGGCCGACGCGGAGGAGCGGCTCGACCGCATTAGGATCGAGCGCGAGGCGGTGGCCGCGTACCTCGAGAACGTCCGCGGCGTGCTGACCCAGGCGGACGACGCCTCCTCCGACGACGACGAATCCCGCACCGCGCGCTGATCGCGCGCCGACTCGGAGCACACGACGTGAAGATCCAGAACCCCTACCGCCTCGGCCTCCTGGCGGGCCTCGGCGTGCTCACCGCGCTCGTCATCGGCGGGGCGCTCGTGTCGCTCGGCACCGTCCTCACCTACGTGGGCACGGCCATCTTCCTGGCCCTCGGCATCGACCCGCTCGTCACGTTCCTCGAGCGCAAGGGCGTGCCCCGCCCGGTCGCGATCCTCGTGATCTTCCTGGCGCTGCTCGGCTCGCTCGCCGGCGTGCTGCTGGCGGTCATCCCCGTCGTCGTGAACCAGGCGAGCGCCCTCGTCACGCAGATCGTGCAGTACGCGCAGAGCGTCAGCGGCGACCAGTTCATCGAGAACCTGCAGTCGTTCGTGCCGCGCGAGGTCTTCGACGTGCAGACCGGGGCGGACCAGCTGGTCCAGTACCTCTCCAACGCCTCGAACGTCGCGACCATCACGGGCAACGTCCTCACGGTCGCCTTCACGATCGGCAACTTCCTCTTCGGCCTGGTCATCGTCGTGATCCTGACGATGTACTTCACGGCCTCGCTCAACTCGTTCAAGAGCGGCCTCTACAAGCTGGTGCCGGCCACGCGCCGCGCCCGCTTCGCCGACATCGCCGAGCAGATCACGCAGTCCGTCGGCCGCTACGTCATGGGCCAGGTCGGCCTCGCGCTCTGCAACGGCGTTCTCAGCTTCGTCTACCTCAGCATCGTCGGAGCGGCCCTGCCCGCGGTGTGGGCGTTCATCGCGTTCCTGTTCTCGCTGCTGCCCCTCGTAGGCACGATCACCGGCTCGGCGCTCATCGTGCTCGGCCAGATCGTGCTGCTGCCGGAGTCGATGAACACGTGGATCGCCGTGGCCGTCTACTACCTCGTCTACATGCAGATCGAGGCGTACGTGCTGAGCCCCAACATCATGAACCGCGCGGTCAAGGTGCCGGGCGTCGTGGTGGTGATCGCGGCGCTCACGGGCGGCACCCTCCTCGGCGTGCTCGGGGCGCTCATCGCGGTGCCGGTGGCTGCCGCGGTGCTGCTGATCATCCGCCAGGTCGCGGTCCCGCTGCAGAACGAGCGCTGACCGCGTCGCGCGGGTTCAGCGCGCGGCCGGCCACTCGGTCGGCAGCGGCAGCGCCTCAGGGGCGACCGTCCGCACGATCTCGGTGAGCACGCGCGACACCTGCGACTCCCCCACCCACAGGTGCTTGGCGCCGTCCACGGCGATCAGCTCCGCCTCCGGCACCGACGCGAAGCGCTCGCGCGCCTCGGCGGGCCGCAGGAAGTCGTCGTGCTCGGGCACGAGGATCACGAGGCGGCGGGGATCCCCGTGCCACGCGGCCACCTCGTCGGCGCTCGCGCGGTGCAGCGGGGGCGACAGCAGGATGGCGCCCTCGACGGGGTGCTCGCGGCCGTGCTTCAGCGCGATCTCCGTGCCGAACGACCAGCCGACGATCCACGGGGCGGGGAGGCCCCGCGCCGCGACGAGGTCCATGGCTGCCGCCAGGTCGAGCCGCTCCGCGTCCCCGCCGTCGAAGGCGCCCTCGCTCGTGCCCCGGGCCGACGTCGTGCCGCGCGTGTTGAAGCGCAGCACCGCCAGCCCGGCCATCGCGGGCAGGCGCAGCGCGGCCTTGCGGAGCACGTGCGAGTCCATGAAGCCGCCCGCCGTGGGCAGCGGGTGCAGCGTCACGAGCGTCGCCACAGGATCCCGGTCGGCGGGCAGCGCCAGCTCCCCCACGAGCCGCAGGCCGTCGGCGGTGACGAGCTCGACGTCCTCGCGACGCGCGGGCAGCTCGGTGGAGCTCGTGATCGGGCGGGGGGCGGTGTCCGTCATGAGACCTTCCAGCAGTGGGTGTGCCAGTGGCGACGGGCGGCGAGGTCGCTCTGCTCGCCCATCATGCCGTCGGCGCGCCAGGCCACCACGTGCGCGTGGCCGGGCTCGATGTCGAGGGTGCAACCCGGGCAGCGGTAGAGCTTGAGGGCCCGCGCGGCGGACACGGGCTGCACGTTCCAGACGCGGCCCCGTCGGGTCTCGGTGTGCTGGGAGCCGCTGAGGAGGCGCGTGAGCACGTCCTCGTCCTCCTCCTCCCGCGCGCGTCTCCCCCGGGGTCGATTGCTGCGCGGCATGATCCGATCCTAGGCGGCCGCGCTCGCGGGTCCGCTCAGCCGGCGTCCGCCTGGCGGCCGAGGCGCGCCTCCTCCTGGTCGAGCATGCGCTGGGCGCGAGCGAGCACGCGCGACGGATGCTCCCCCGTGCCGCGCGCCTCGAGCAGCGCGGCGCGCTCGGCGTCGAGGACGTGACGCCGCAGCAGCAGGTACGCGGCGCGCGGGCTGAGGGGCGCGTCGTCGTCCGCCGCCATGGCGTCCGCGCGCTCGGTCACCCACTCGGCCTTCAGCGCCGTGTCGCGGCGCACGCGCTCGACGACGTCGTCGTCCACGAGGGTCCCCTCGGGCAGCTGGCGGACGCCCTCGTCGACGGCGCGGATCCCCGCCTCGGCCAGCTCGGAGACGAGCCCCGCGAGCTGGCGCTGGTCCTCGACGGCGTCGCTGCCGCGGATCCCGCTCAGCCGGATCACGGCGGGGAGCGTGCCGCCGTTGACCAGCAGCGAGACGATCGCGACCGTGAAGGCGATCAGCACGAGCTGCGCGCGGTACGGCGTCCCCGACGGCAGCGACTGCGCGGCCGCGAGCGTCACCACGCCCCGCATGCCCGCCCAGCCGAGCACGAGGCCGCCGCGCCATCCGAGCCCGTGCGAGCGGAGGGCCTGCAGGTCGGCGCGACGACGGCGGAGGATCCGCGTGGCCGCCCGCTCCCGACGCGAGGGCCGGTCGTCGCCCCGTTCCCGCCGGAGTCGCTCGAGGCCGCGCCGCACCCGGCGCGTGCGCGCCGCGACGTGCTCCTCGTGGCGCCGGAGTCCGAGCAGCAGCGGCACCAGGAACCCGAAGCGGATGAGGGTCAGGACGACCAGCGTGAGGACCCCGTACGCCACCGCCCTGCCGACCCCGAGGTCGGCCTCCTGCACCTCGTCGAGGATGTCGCGGAGCTCCAGCCCCATCACGAGGAAGACGCCGTTCTCCAGGAGGAACAGCACGGTCCGCCAGTTGAGCCGCTCGTTGATGCGCGACTGCGCCGACAGCGTCGACGCGCTCCGGTGGCCCGACCAGATCCCGGCGGCCACCACCGCGAGCACGCCGGAGGCCCCGACCTCCTCCGCGGGGATGAAGGCGACGAACGGCACGGCGAAGGAGATCGCGGTGTCGAGGACCGGGTCGTCGAGCCGTCGCCGCACCTCGGTGGTGATGATGCCGACGGCGATCCCGATGGCCAGGGCGCCCACCGCGGAGAGCACGAAGCCGCCGGCGGCCTGCCACAGGTCGACGGATGCGCCGACCGCGGCGATCGAGGTGCGCAGCAGCACGAGGGCCGTCGCGTCGTTGACGAGGCCCTCCCCCTCGAGCACGGTCACGAGCCGGGGCGGGAGGCCGAGCCGACGGGCGATGCTCGTGGCGGCCACCGCGTCGGGCGGGCTGACCACGGCGCCGAGGGCCAGGGCGCTGGCGAAGGAGAGGTCGGGGAAGAGCGCGTAGAGCAGCAGGCCGATCCCGAAGGCGGACACGAGCACCAGGACGACCGAGAGGCTGACGATCGTGCGGAGGTTGCGCCGGAAGTCCACGAGCGGCACCGTCACCGCCGCGCCGTAGAGCAGCGGCGGGAGGACGCCGGCGAGGATCAGCTCAGGCGGCACCTCCACAGGGGGCACGCCCGGCAGGTACGAGATGCCGACGCCCACGAGCACGAGCACCAGCGGGGTGGCCACGCCGATGCGACGCGCCACGAGCGTGACGGCCACCAGGATCGCGATCCCGACGACACCGAGAGCCGCGTAGTCCATGACCCGAGGCTAGCCGGGCGACGTGTCCGCGCCGCGCGCCTCAGCGCGGGGTCGCGGACGCGGCGTCGTCAATACCAGTTCTTGAGGACGCTGTGCGCCTTCGCACCGCACGGCGAGCCGTAGCGCGAGTCGATGTAGCCGAGGCCCCACGTGATCTGCGTGGCCGGGTTCGTCTGCCAGTCGGCGCCCGCGGACGCCATCTTGCTGCCGGGCAGGGCCTGCGGGATGCCGTACGCACCGCTGGGGTTGTAGGCGCTCACCCGCCACCCGGACTCCTTGGTCCAGAGGTAGTCGAGGCACGCGTACTGGTCGTCGCCCATGCCCTGCGAGGCGAGGATGCTGCGGGCGATGCCCTTGGCGCTGCCAGGGTCGGGGATCGCGATGGCACCTCCACCGGCGGAGCCGGACGACTTCGCACCGGAACCGGAGCCGACACCGGATCCGGTCGACGGGGCGGGGGTCTCGACGGGCGGCGGGGGCGGCGGGGCGGCCACGGACTCGAAGCCGGGCTCGATCTCCACCGCCGTGTCGGCCGAGGGCACCGCGAGCGTCTGTGCGTCCGCACGGGCCAGCTGCGCGACGGTCGCCTGGTACTCCTGGTACTGGGGGTTCGCGACCGCGCCGGACGTGGGATCCACGACGTTGACAAGCATGAACGCCGCAGCTGCGCCGAAGGCGATGGTGGGGGCGGCCACGCGCGAGAACGCGGAGCGCCGTCGCGGAACGGGCCTCGGCGCGGTGGTGAGCGGCTGGCGAGGTGCGAGATCGTTCGTGTGTCTACCCATGGCTCCGCATGACTTTACCCAACCGTTACCCGGATGGCGACTCCCGGACCGGATCGGGGGCGTCCTGCCAGGCGGATCGGATGAGGAGGAGCTCCCGGTTCCTCAGCGGACGGCGTTCATGACGTCGATGACCGCGTCCAGCAGCAGGTCGACCTGCGCCTCCCGGTACCCGCCGCGGCGCGGGTGGAACGCCACCGTCCGGACGTCGTCCACGCTCATGGGCTTGGTGCCGCGGAAGTACTTCGCGATGCGGTCCGCGAAGCGGTCGACCTCGCGCCGGTCGTACCCGGTGGTCAGGAACCCCGCCCGGTCGAACCGCTCCCCCGTCGGCCGGCTGACCCGGTCGAGGATCTCCTGGGCCGCGCGACGCGCCTCCGCGTTCCACGCGTCGGCACCCACCCGGGCGATGGTGCGGTCGCGCTCCCGGACGGCGAAGGCGTCCTCCAGGCGCTCGAGCACGCGGTCGACGGCGGCGGCCGAGTAGCCCCCGCGGCGCATGTCGAAGGACACCCGCCGGATCGTCTCGGACGTCAGCGACCGGTCGGCCTCGTCGTCGTAGCAGCGGCGCGCGTCGCGCAGGAAGGCATTGACCTGGTCCGGGTCGTAGCCGCGCTCGCGGCGCCCGGCGCTCGGGAAGGTGGTGGTCATCCGGGACATCCTACGAGGAAGCGCCCGTGACGATGAGGAACAGCGCATAGGCCACCGCGGCGGAGGGCAGGACCGAGTCGAGGCGGTCGAGGAACCCTCCGTGGCCCGGCAGCCAGGAGCTGATGTCCTTCACGCCGAGGTCGCGCTTGATGAGCGACTCGGCCAGGTCGCCCAGGGTCGCGGTCACCACGATCACGAGGCCGAGCACCACGCCGAACCACCACTCCTGCTGGATCATGAACAGCGAGAGCAAGATCCCGGCGAGCACCGCGGCGACGACCGCGCCGGCGAATCCCTCCCATGTCTTCTTCGGGCTGATCGTCGGCGCCATGGGGTGCTTGCCGAAGTTGAGCCCGGCGACGTAGGCGCCCGTGTCGCAGCACACCACGAGGATGAGGAACGCCAGGGTCCACCACTCGCCACCGTCGCCCGCGGTGAGCAGCACGGCGAACGAGCCGAGGAGCCCCACGTAGGCGAGCAGGAAGACGCTCGAGCCGATGTCGCCCACGACGGCGCGCGCGGACGTCCGCCGGGCGGGCACCGCCTGCTCCACCACACGCCAGAGCGCGACGAAGGCCATGGCCCCGACGAGCCCCAGCCACTGCCCGTCCGGCCTGCCGTAGTAGGTGATCGGCACGAGCGCGACGACGGCGATCACCGAGCCGACGCGCGGCACGCGACGACCCGCCTGGCGCAGCGCCGTGGCGAGCTCGTACGCGGTGAAGGCCACGAGCGCAATGCCGATGAGCAGGAACAGCTGCTTCTCGACGACGAGGCTCGCCAGGACGACCCCGCCGAGGAGGAGGCCCACGCTCACCGCGAATAGCAGGTTGCGACCCGTGCGGGCGTTGATGCGGGCGTTCGTCGCCTCGATGGACGCGCGCGTCGCGCGCACCTGGGCCGTCAGGTCGGCGCGGGTCGCCTGCACCTGCGCCTCGAACTCGGCGCGCGTCACGCGGCCGCGGTGCCGACGGATCCGCGGAGCGCCGTCGGGGCCCGAGGCGGGCGGCACGATGGGCGCCCGCTCGACGGGATCCTCGGGGCTGGCCACCTAGACCTCGAGGAGTTCGGTCTCTTTGCGCTTCAGCGCGTCGTCGACCTGGTCGGTGTGCGTCTTGGTGAGGGCCTCGAGCTCCTTCTCGACGCGCGCGACCTCGTCGTCGCCGACCTCGCCCTTGAGCGCGTCCAGCTCGTCCTTGGACCGGCGGCGGATGTTGCGGACGCTCACGCGCCCCTCCTCCGCCTTGCCGCGGACGATCTTGACGAACTCCTTGCGGCGGTCCTCGGTGAGCTCGGGGAGAGTGAAGCGCACCATCTCGCCGTCGTTGCCGACCGTCGCGCTGAGGTTGGGGACGTTGACGAGGGCCTTCTCGATCTCCTTGAGGGCCGTCTTGTCGTAGGGCGTGACGATGAGCGTGCGCGCCTCGGGGTTGTTCATGCTCGCGAGCTGGCCGAGGGGCGTGGGGCTGCCGTAGTACTCGACCATGACCTTCTGGAAGAGGGCGGGGTTGGCGCGGCCCGTGCGCACGCTCCCGAAGTCCTCCTTCACGGCCTCGACGGCCTTGCCCATCCGGTCTCGGGCATCTGCGAGGACTTCGGCGACGGTCACGGGATCTCCTTCGGTAGTGCGGGCGCGGCAGGCGCCCGGTCGATCTTAACGCGGATGGAGAGGCGCTCCGACCGCGACGCGGCCCGACGGGGGCGTCGGCGGAGCGCCGGTCGTCAGTTGGAGACGATGGTGCCGATGCGCTCGCCCCGGATGGCCCGGGTGACGTTGCCGCCGGGCTCCATGCCGAAGACGACCATCTTCATGTCGTTGTCCATGCAGAGGCTGAACGCGGTCGAGTCGACGACCTTGAGGCCGCGCTGGAGGGCGTCCTGGTAGGTGACGGTGTCGAGGAGCGTGGCGGTCGAGTCCGTGCGGGGATCCCCCGTGTAGACGCCGTCGACGCCGTTCTTGGCGACGAGGACCTCGGTGGCCGAGATCTCGAGGGCGCGCTGCGCGGCCACCGTGTCGGTGGAGAAGTACGGCAGCCCGGCGCCGGCGCCGAAGATCACGATGCGGCCCTTCTCGAGGTGGCGCACGGCACGGCGCGGGATGTACGGCTCGGCGACCTGGGTCATGGAGATGGCCGACTGGACGCGTGTGGCGGCGCCGGCCTGCTCGAGGAAGTCCTGCAGCGCGAGGGCGTTCATCACGGTGCCGAGCATGCCCATGTAGTCCGCGCGACCGCGGTCCATGCCGCGCTGCGAGAGCTGCGCGCCGCGGAAGAAGTTGCCTCCGCCGACGACGATGGCGACCTCGACGGTCTTCGCCGCTTCGGCGATCTCGCGGGCCAGCGCGCTGACGACGTCCGGGTCGACGCCCATCTGGCCGCCGCCGAAGGACTCCCCGGAGAGCTTGAGGAGGACGCGGCGGGTGGTGGTCTGATCGGTCATAGGTGCTGTTCCCGTCCTCGCGTTCCGGTCGCCGGATCCGGCCCCGGTCCAATGTACTGTGCCGCCCGGCGGGGGCGGGGGCGCCTCGCGGCCGCTCTCCCCGGACATGGAGAAGGGAGCCCGGGTCGCATGCGACCCGGGCTCCCCGTGGTGGTGGTGCTAGGCGCCGACCTTGAAGCGGGCGAAGCCCGTGACCGTGAGGCCCGCGGCCTCGACGACCTTCTTGACCGACTGCTTGTTGTCCTTCGCGTAGTCCTGCTCGAGGAGCGCGACCTGCTTGAAGAACCCGGTGAGGCGACCCTCGATGATCTTCGGCAGGGCGGCCTCGGGCTTGCCCTCGTTGCGGGAGATCTCGGTGACGATCGCGCGCTCGGCCTCGACCTTGTCCGCCGGGACGTCCTCGCGGGCGAGGTACTCCGGGTTGGCGAACGCGATGTGCTGGGCGATGCTGCGCGCGGTCTCCGCGTCGGTGCCGCTGTAGTCGACGACGACGCCGACCTGGGGCGGGAGGTCCTTCGACGTGCGGTGGAGGTAGATCTCCTGGTGCTCGCCGGCGAGGCGGGCGACGCGACGGAGCGCGATCTTCTCGCCGAGGATCGCGGCCCGGTCGCTGATCAGCTGGTCTACGGTCTGCTCGCCGGCGGGGGCCTGGAGGGCCTCCTCGACGGTGGACGCGCCGGCCGCGACGACGGCGGCCAGGACGGACTCGGACAGCGCGATGAACTTGTCGTTCTTCGCGACGAAGTCGGTCTCGCACGCGAGCTCGATGAGGGTGGCGGCGCCGTCCTGCTCGGACGCGGCGACGAGGCCCTCGGCGGTGGAGCGGTCGCCGCGCTTGGCATTGCCCTTCTGGCCCTTGAGGCGGAGGATCTCGATGGCCTTCTCGATGTCGCCGTCGGCCTCGACCAGCGCGTTCTTGCTGTCCATCATGCCGGCGCCGAGGCGGTCGCGCAGCTCCTTGACGTCAGCGGCAGTGAAGTTCGCCATGCTCATGGACTCCTTCTGTAGGTGATGATCCGGGGGTCTCCCGGAGGTGAGTGCCCGACGGGCGGGCGCGGAACCCGCGCCCGCCCGACGGGATGGTGCGTGTGGTCGGACTACTCGGAGACCGGACCGGTCGTAGCAGGCGCTGCCTCGGCCTCGGTCGCCTCGGCCTCGATCTTCGCCTCGGTGGCGTCGTCGGACTCGGGAGCGTGCACGGGGGCGGGGACCTCGTCATCGGACTTCGCCTCGTTCTTGGCGGAGACCTCGGCGTCGACGTCGTTCTCCTCGACGGGCAGCGCGGCCTTGGCCGCATCGCCCTGCTCGAGCAGCTCGCGCTCCCAGTCGGCCAGCGGCTCGGCGGGGGCGGAGCCCTCGGCGTCGGGCTTCTGGTGGCGCTGGATGAGGCCCTCGGCGGCGGCGTCGGCGATGATGCGCGTCAGCAGCGCGACGGAGCGGATCGCGTCGTCGTTGCCCGGGATCGGGTACTGGACCTCGTCCGGGTCGCAGTTGGTGTCGAGGATGCCGATGACGGGGATGCCGAGCTTGCGCGCCTCGTCGATGGCGAGGTGCTCCTTCTTGGTGTCCACGACCCACATCGCCGACGGCGTCTTGGTGAGGTTGCGGATGCCGCCGAGGCTCTTCTCCAGCTTGTCGCGCTCGCGACGCTGGATGAGCAGCTCCTTCTTCGTGAAGCCGCGCGTCGTGTCGTCGAAGTCGACGAGGTCGAGCTCCTTGAGGCGGTTGAGGCGCTTGTGCACGGTCTGGAAGTTGGTCAGCAGACCACCCAGCCAGCGCTGGTTGACGTAGGGCTGGCCGACGCGCTGCGCCTGCTCGGCGATGGACTCCTGCGCCTGCTTCTTCGTGCCGACGAAGAGGATGGTGCCGCCGTGGGCGACCGTCTCCTTGACGAAGTCGTACGCCTTGTCGATGAGGGCCAGCGACTGCTGGAGGTCGATGATGTAGATGCCGGAGCGCTCGGTGAAGATGAAGCGCTTCATCTTCGGGTTCCAGCGCGTCTTCGGGTGACCGAAGTGGACGCCGCAGTCGAGCAGCTGGCGGATGGTGACGACGGCCATGGCCGTACTCCTGTTCCGGCGCGCGCTGTCGCGGCACGCCTCGTCGGTTCGCTCGGCGGTCGGGACGACCGCTGATCCTGGTGCCCAGCGCGCATCCGCTCCTTCGGCGACAGGGATCATCGCCATGAGGAGACCGAGTGGATGCGGCGGCCTGATGGGCACGCGTAGTCACCCGACCTGAATCGGGTGCTCGTCGATGCTACCACCCGCGGGGCGACCGACGGGGCGGTGCCTCGGGTCAGGAGCGCGCGGCGGCCTTGCGCTTCTTGGGCTTGTCGACGAAGAGCGTCTCCGCTTCCTCGAGCGACATGCCGTTCGTCTCCGGGATCTTCATGAGGACGAAGACGAAGGAGAGCGCGGCGAACGCCGCGTACATGCCGTACGTGAAGGGCAGCGAGAAGGCCGACAGCGCTGGGAACGACACGGTGATGGCGAAGTTCGCGATCCACTGGGCCATCGCGGCGACGCCGAGGGCCTTGGCGCGGATCCGGTTCGGGAAGATCTCGCCGAGCAGCACCCAGACGAGCGGGCCCCAGGAGGCGCCGAAGCCGATGACGAAGACGTTGGCCGCGATGATCGCGATGACGCCGAAGGGCTGCGGCAGAGCGACCTCGCCGTCGACGGTCGAGGACTGGCTGAAGCAGATCGCCATCACGGCGAGGGAGACGGCCATGGCGAGCGAGCCGGACAGGAGGATGGGGCGGCGGCCGATGCGGTCGACGAGCGCGATGGCGATGAACGTGACGGCGACGTTCGTGACCGCCGTGATGACCGAGGTGGTGAGCGACTGCGACTCGTCGAAGCCGACGGCCTGCCAGAGGGTCGTGGAGTAGTAGAAGATCACGTTGATGCCGACGAACTGCTGGAACACGGACAGGATGATGCCGATCCAGACGATGCCCTGCAGGCCCAGCTTGCTGCCGCGGAGTGTGCCCGTGCGCTTCGCGACGCGATCCTCCTCGATCTGGCGCTCGAGGTCCCGGCTCGCGCGGTCGATGTCCTCCTGCTTCCACACGCTCGCGAGGATCGCCTGGGCCTCGTCCTTGCGGCCCTTCTCGACCAGGAAGCGCGGGGACTCGGGCAGGCGGTAGGCGAGGAAGCCGTAGATCACGGCCGGGATGGCGCAGACGAGGAGCATCCAGCGCCAGGCCTCGAGCCCGAGCCAGAAGTCCTCCGACGCGCCGCCCGCGGCTCCCGCGAAGACGGCGTCCGAGAGGAGCGCGGTGAAGATGCCGAGCGTGATGGCGAGCTGCTGCAGCGACGCGAGGCGGCCGCGGAGGAGCTTGGGCGAGATCTCCGCGATGTACGCGGGGGCGACGACGGAGGCGATGCCGATGCCGAGGCCGCCGACGATGCGCCAGATGGTGAGGTCCCAGACGCTGAACGCGTACCCGGATCCGAAGGCGCTGATGAAGAAGAAGCCGGCGCCGATGATCATCGTCCAGCGGCGGCCGATGCGGTCGGCGATGCGGCCCGCGAGGTAGGCGCCGAGCGCGCAGCCGAGGAGCGCGCTGGCGACCGCGAAGCCGATGAGCGTCTCGCTGAGCTGGAAGCGGCCCTGGATGGCGGAGACCGCGCCGTTGATCACGGAGGAGTCGAACCCGAAGAGGAAGCCCCCCACCGCGGCCGAGACGGCCAGGCCTATCGCGCGTCGCTGGAGCTTCTTGTCATCCCGGGGGGTCGTCGTCTCGTTCACAGGGGACCACTCTGCCACTTCTCCGACGGGGCGGTCACCCGGCGGGCAACCGACGCCGCAGGGGGCATGATTCCGCCGACCGGGGGCCGGGACGCGTCCGCCGGGGAGGGAGGGCGCATGCGCGGCAGGGGCGGACAGCGGACGGCGGCTGGGGTGGCGCTCGCGGTGGGGGTCACGGTCGGGCTGCTCTTCGGCGTCGCGACGCCGGGGGTCCCGGAACGGGCGTCGGCGGATGCGTCGTCCGCCTCGGCGTCCGTGCCCGCGACCCCGCGGTGGCGATGGCCGGTGGATCCGCCCCACACGGTCACGCGGCCGTTCCAGGCGCCGACCACGACGTACGGACCCGGTCACCGCGGCATCGACATCGCGGTCGACCCCGGCGCCGAGGTCCGCGCTCCGGCGGACGGGACCGTCTCCTTCGCCGGCGTGGTCGTCGACCGCCCGGTCGTGAGCATCCGGCACGCGGACGGGCTCGTGTCCTCCGTCGAGCCGGTCGTGCCGCTGGTCGCCGCGGGCGACTCCGTCGTCGCCGGGCAGGTCATCGGCACGCTCGCGGAGTCACCCCGCCACGAGCGGGACGGCGGGCTGCACCTCGGGGCGCGCCTGCACGGCGAGTACGTGGATCCGGCCCTGCTGCTGGCCGCCCTGCAGCACGCGGTGCTGCTGCCGCTGGATCCGTGACGACCGGTCGAGGCCCGAGCGCAGCCGTGACGACGGACGTGAGCTCTGGCCGGCTCGCCCCCTCCTCCGACGCGCGGGGTCAGGCGCGCGGGTGGGCGCCCTCGTAGCTGCGCCGCAGCCGCTCGATCGAGACGTGCGTGTAGATCTGCGTCGTCCCGAGGCTCGCGTGGCCGAGCATCTCCTGCACAGTGCGGAGGTCCGCTCCCCCGTCGAGGAGGTGCGTCGCCGCCGTGTGCCGGAGGGCGTGCGGCCCCTGCGGTCCTGACCCGGGGATGTCCGCCAGCAGCGAGGCGACGAGGCCGTAGACCGCGCGGGATCCCAGCCGCCCTCCGCGCGCGCCGAGGAACAGCGCCGTCCCGGTCCGCGGGGTGACGAGCGCCGGACGACCGCGAGTGACGTAGGCGTCGAGCGCCTCCGCGGCGGGGACGCCGAACGGCACGACCCGCTCGCGATCGCCCTTGCCGACCACGCGGACGGTGAGGCGGGACGCGTCGACGTCGCCGAGGTCGAGGCCCGTCAGCTCGGAGACCCGGAGGGCGGACGCGTAGAGCAGCTCGATGGCGGCGAGGTCCCGCAGCGCGGCGGGGTCGTCGTCCGCCGCCTGTGCGGCGAGATCGGCGAGCAGGGCCGACATCTGCTCGCGCGCCAGCACCCGCGGGAGGTGCGATCCCGCCCGCGGCGCCTTGAGCCGGACGGCGGGGTCGGCGTCGACGCGGCCCGTGCGCAGCAGCCACGCTCCGAATCCGCGCACGGCGGCCGAGCGCCTCGCCAGCGTCGCGGGGGCGAGCCGGGCCTGGGATCCCCGCCACAGCCAGTCGCGCAGCACGTCCAGATCGAGGCCGGCTGACGTCGTGACGCCCTGCCTCGCGGCATGCGCAGCGAGGTCGCGCAGGTCGGCGGAGTACGCCCGCACCGTGTGGGCCGCGCTCCCCCGCTCCCGGTCCATGGAGGTCGCGAACTCCGAGATGTCGGCCTCGAGCGGAGTCGCGGCAGGAGCACCGCGCTGAGGCTGTCCATGGTCGACCACGCCATCGACGTGTCCGCCGCCGACCTGATCCGTCTCCATCCCCGAAGGCTACGTCGACCCGCCGGCTGGGTGCGCCGGCACGCGGACGGGCGGGAAGAGGACGGTTCTCATCGTGGCCACCGACCGGCGCATCCGATCGCGCCGGTCGGCCGCGCCCCTCCGATGCGCACGCATCCCACCTCGCGCGCGAGGCCGGATCTCCACGCCCGGGGCCCGTCAGCGAGATCCGGGGCGCCGTACCCATCCGCCGTCCGGCCGGGCCACCGTCCCCTCGAGCTCGAGCATGCCGAGCACGGACGAGGTCTCGGCGACTCCGAGACCGGCTCGTGCCGCGACGTCCGCGGTCCCTCGTCCGCGTCGGACCGCGAGGGCGTCGAGCACGCGCACGACGCGCGAGTCGCCACGATCCTCCGCGGCACGCGCACCGACGCGGTCGTCGGCGGCGCCGCTCGGCGTGTCCCGAGAGGACGCATGCGCGGATCCCGGCTCCTGCACCTGCGTACCCGCTCCGCTCCAGCCCGGCACGAGGTCCATCACGTCATCGGCTGACGTGATGCAGACCGCCTGGGACTCGCGGAGGAGACGATGGCACCCGGATGACGACGCGCTCGTCACCGGGCCGGGGACCGCCCCGAGAGGCCTCTCCAGCGCGATCGCGTGGTTAGCGGTGTTCAGCGACCCGCTGCGCGCACCTGCCTCCACGACGACGGTGGCTGCGCTCGCCGCCGCTATGAGGCGGTTGCGCAAGAGGAACCGCCAGCGTGTCGGCGACGCGCCGCATGGCAGCTCCGACACCACGGCCCCGTCGCGTCGCATCCGCGCGAAGAGCTCCGCATGACCGGAGGGGTAGAGACGGTCCACGCCGCCCGCGAGGAACGCCACCGTGCGCCCCGCCGATCCGATGGCCGCGCGGTGCGCCGCGCCGTCGATGCCGTACGCACCGCCGGAGACCACCGCCACGTCGCGGTCGACGAGCCCGGCGGCCAGCTCGGCGGTGACGTGCTCGCCGTACCCGGTGGCGGCACGCGCTCCCACGATGGCCACGGACCTCGAGAGCGCGGCCATCGCGTCCGGCGCGCCCGTGCACCAGAGGACGAGCGGCGAGTGCGGCCCCAGGTCGTCCGCGCCGACCGGCCAATGCGGATCACCCGGCACGAGCACCCGGGCGCCCACCGCACGCGCGGCGTGCAGCCGGGCCAGGGCCTCACTCCGCACGACGCGGGGCCGCCAGCGCTCCAGCGCTCCGGCGACCTCGCCGACGAGGGCAGCCCGCCCGTCCGGCTCCAGGTCGAGCCCCGCCTCGAGCATCGCGCCGACCACGGTGTCGGCCGGGCAGCCGTCGACCAAGGAGGCCAGGGCCGCGCAGGCGCCGAGCACGCCGATGACCGCCCCGGCCACGCGATCGCCCGGCTCGGCGATGCCGGACCACGTGGCACGAGCCGCCACCTCCGCCGAGTCCGTGTCGGCTGCCCCATCGCCCGGCCATCCGGGATCGGGGCGGAGCGAAGCCATCAGCTCGTCGAGTTCGCGCGCGGGCAGGCCGAGCCGGGCGACGGAACGGGCTCGTGCCGAGTCCGGTGCGCGGACGCGGCTCCGCTCGGCGTCCCCGGATGAGCGAGGCACCTCCTCGCCGACCCCGTCCTGCGCGATCACGACGCGCCTCGTAGCAGGAGCGCGCGGCCCAGGTGATCCGCGTCGGGGCTCGACGCGCCCTCCAGGTCCGCGAGCGTCCACCCGATCCGGAGGACCCGGTCGTAGCCGCGCATGGTCAGGAGCCCCCGGTCCAGCGCGCGGTCGAGGGCCGCCGTCGCCCCGCGGGCGATGCGGGCCTCCCGCCGGAGCCAGGTGCCCGAGACGTGGGCGTTCGTGCGCCACGGCGTCGCGGCCCATCGCTCCGCCGCGGCCGCTCGGGCGGCGGCGACGCGGACGCGCGCCGTGGGCGTCGTAACGCGAGGGGCATCACCCGCCGCCAGGTGCACGGCCGTCGTGACCCGTCGGACGCCCAGCCGGATGTCCATGCGGTCCATGAGGGGGCCGGAGAGTCGCGCGAGATAGCGCCGCCGCGCCTGGGGCGGGCACGAGCAGTCGGAGCCCGCGACGCCGTACGAACCGCACGGGCACGGGTTCGCCGCCATCACCAGCTGGAAGCGCCCCGGGAAGTGGGCGACGCCGTTTGCCCGGTGGATGCTGATGACGCCGGACTCGAGCGGCTGACGCAGGCAGTCGAGCACCGCGCCCGCGAACTCCGGTGCCTCGTCGAGGAAGAGCACTCCCCCGCTGGCCCGCACAGCCGCCCCCGGACGGATGCGGCCACTGCCGCCACCGACGATGCCCGCGGCGCTCGCCGTGTGGTGCGGTGCCTCCAATGGAGGCCGCACGGGCAGCTCGGGGCCCAGCCGTTCCCCGCACAGCGAGCGGATGCAGCCGACCTCCAGCGCGGCCTCCTCGTCGAGGTCGGGCAGGAGACCGGGCAGCCGCTGCGCGAGCATCGTCTTCCCCGCGCCCGGTGGCCCGAGGAGGAACATGTGGTGCCCGCCCGCCGCGGCGACCACGAGCGCCTCGACGGCCTCCTCGTTGCCGACCACGTCACCCAGGCAGGGCTCCGCGGGCTCCGCACCGCCGAGGATCCGCGTCGGGTCGGTCCCCGTCGCCGCCCGCGACCCTGCGTCGTCGTCCTCCGGCTCCGGCTCGAGCTCGGCGCCGTGGTGGATCGCCGCGTCCCGCAGCCCCGCCACCGCGATGACGCGCATGTCGGGCACGAGGGAGGCCTCATCCGCATGGCAGCGCGGCACCATCACCCGCCGGACGCCGGCGCGGCGCGCCGCGAGGACGGCCGGCAGGATGCCGTGCGTCGGACGCAGCCTCCCGTCGAGGCCGAGCTCGCCCAGGTGCACCGTGCCGGCCACCGACTCGGCCGACACCGACCCGCCCGCGGCGAGGACCGCCAGGGCGATCGCGAGATCGAAGCCGGAGCCGTGCTTGGGAAGGACGGCCGGCGAGAGGTTGACGGTCACCCGGCGCACGGGGAACTCGCACCCCGCGTTGCCGGTCGCGGCACGGACGCGTTCCCGGGCCTGGCTGAGCGCGGCGTCCGGCAGGCCGATGAGGACGAACCCGGGGAGCTGGCTCGTGATGTCCGCCTCCACGTCGACGAGCGCTCCGTCGAGGCCCGAGAGGGCGACGGCGAGCGTGCGGCCGACGGCCATCAGCAGGCGCTCCGCACGACCTCGACCGACGGCTGTCCGCCCCGGGGCCAGACGACCCCGACCACGTCGATCCGCACCGGCCCGCGCCGCTCAGGATGCGCCTGGCGCCAGAGGCCGGCGAGGACCCGGAGCCGTGCGGCCTTCGCGCGCGTGACCGCCTCGAGCGGATGCCCGTAGCGGAGCCCCGCCCGCGTCTTGACCTCCACGAGCACGGTCGTGCCCCCGTGGGTCATCACGAGGTCGACCTCGCCCTCGCGGCACCGCCAGTTGCGCTCGACGAGCGCGTAGCCGCGTTCGATCAGATGCTGTGCGGCGAGATCCTCGCCGCGTCGTCCCAGGTCCTGCTCGCGTGTCATGCGCACCTCCGCGAGGAGGATGCGTCGTCGCGGCGGCGACGCCCGCCCTCGGACGCGAGGCCGTGCGGTGCGGATGGGGCGAGCGCCTGGGGAGGGATCCCGTGAGGAGCCCTACTCGTCGATGGCGAGCTCCTTGGGGAGCTCGAACTCCTTCGCCGACAGCTCCTCGACGTTCACGTCCTTGAAGGTGAGCACGCGCACGGACTTCACGAAGCGGTCGGAGCGGTACACGTCCCAGACCCACACGTCGGTCATGCTCAGCTCGAAGTAGAAGTCGTGCTCCGTGTCGCGGCGCACCAGCTCGACCTCGTTGGCGAGGTAGAAGCGCCGCTCGGTCTCGACCACGTACTTGAACTGGGACACGATGTCCCGGTACTCCCGGTAGAGCGCGAGCTCCACCTCGCGGTCGTAGTCCTCGAACTCGTCGTCATCCATGGTCCGTCGATCCTAACCGCCCGCGCAGCCGCCTCCGTCCGGCCGGGGCCGCCGCCCGACCCCCCGCCCACGGGATGCCGCGCCCGGGCCCGAATGAGGAAGGGCCTCAGGCACCCGGGGAAGCCAGGACGCCGGTGAGCCACGTGCGCCGGTGGATCCGCGACGCCCCGTTCGCGCGGATCACGTCGAGGTGGGCCGGGCTCCCGTAGCCCTTGTTGCCTGCCCAGCCGTACTCGGGCGACTCCTCGTGCCACGCGGCCATCAGGCGGTCGCGGTGCACCTTGGCGAGCACCGACGCCGCGGCCACCGACGCGCAGTCGCGGTCGGCCTTGACGCGGAGCCGCACCGGCACCGGATGCACGAGCGCGGGCGTGAGCCAGTCGTGGGACCCGTCGAGGAGCACCACGCTGTCGAGGAGCGGCACGCCGAGGTGGTGCAGCTCGACGAGCGCACGCCGCCCGGCGAGGCCGAGGCAGGCCGTGATCCCGAGCGCATCCACCTCCTCGGCTGACGCCATGCCGACCGCGGAGTGCCCCGCCCACGCGGACACCAGCGGGTGCAGGGCCTCTCGGCGCTTCTCGCTGAGCATCTTCGAGTCCCGCAGGCCCACCGGGAACGCATCCGCGTCGGGGCCGACAGCCGCCATGCCCACCGCGACCGGGCCGGCGAGGGCACCGCGCCCGACCTCGTCGCAGCCGATGACGAGGGCGGCGCCGGCGCCGAGCAGCTCGTGCTCGATCTCGAACGTCGGATCGGCGACCGGCATCAGCCGGCGGGGACCGCGTCGGGCACGTCGCCGAACGTCTCGGGGTGGTCGCTGAGGATCGACCAGCGGTCGATGGGCCAGGTGATGACGAACGCGCGGCCGACCACGTGGTCGATGGGCACGAAGCCCTTCGTGGGACCGTCGACGTTGTAGCGCGAGTCCGCGGAGTTGCCGCGGTTGTCGCCCATCACCCAGAGGGAGTCCGCAGGGACGGTGACGTCGAAGTCGACGTCGGACGCGCGCGTGTCGCCGGGGACGAGCTTCAGGTACGGCTCGTCGAGGGGCACGTCGTTGACGCTCATCTGGCCGAGGGAGTTGCAGCAGACGACATGGTCGCCCGGCAGCCCGATGAGGCGCTTGATGAGGTGGTCGTTGCTGTCGGACGCGGAGAGGCCCACCGTGGTGAGCGCCCAGTCGACGGCGGCCGCGAGAGGCGGCTTGTCGACCTCAGGCGACGGCGTCAGCCAACCGCCCGGATCACGGAACACCACGACGTCGCCGTGCTGGAGCGGCATCAGCCGCGGAGTCAGCTGATTGACGACGATGCGGTCGTTGATCTGGAGGGTGTCCTCCATCGACGCCGAGGGGATGTAGAAGGACCGGATCAGGAACGCCTTGATCAGGATGGATACCAGGAGGGCCACCACGAAGATGACGATGACGTCCCGGAGGAACGTCTTCCATCCACGCGACCCGCTGCCGCTGTGCCTGCCCGAGGATCTCGTCCCCACGGGTGCCGTGCTGTCTGTCATTTAACCGCCTGAGCTCCCGGCAAGCATATGCGCCGGGAGCCCAGTGGGATGACAGGTGGGGATGCGCTAGGAGCGCTTCTCCTTGATCTTCGCCTTCTTGCCGCGCAGGTCGCGCAGGAAGTAGAGCTTGGCGCGGCGCACGTCGCCGCGCGTCACGACCTCGATGTGGTCGATGACCGGGGAGTGCACCGGGAAGGTGCGCTCGACGCCGACCTGGAAGCTGACCTTGCGGACGCAGAACGTCTCGCGGACGCCCTCGCCCTGACGGCCGATGACGATGCCCTGGAACACCTGGATGCGCGAGCGGCTGCCCTCGACGATGTTGACGTGGACCTTGACCGTGTCGCCGGCGCGGAAGTCGGGGATGTCCGACCGCAGCGACGCCTTGTCGACGGAATCGAGGATGTGCATGGTGTACCGCTCTCTGCAACCGCCACGGGTCGACTGCGCATCAATGTCTGGAAGGGGAACGGCCCGCATGAGTGGCCGACTCCCCCGTGGCAGGGTCGACGGCAGGCACGATCGCCCATTGTGTCACCTCGGGCGCGTCGAGCGCAAAGCGCAGGTCCTCGCGCGGCCGGTCACTCCAGCCGGATGGTGCGTCCGGCGTCGGGCCCCTCGGCGGCCTTCCACTCGGGCGGTCGCGGCTGGGCGTCCCGCTCGATGACGGCGATGACCTCCTGCATCCGCGCTCTCGTCTCCACGAGCAGCTGCCGGATGGCGAGCGCGACGAGCGCGACGACGGCGAGGGCCGCGATGACCGCGCACCAGGTGCTGACGACGGAGTAGGTGCCCGTGCCGATGACGGCGAGGGTCACGACGCCCATGGCCAGCGCGTCCGCCGGGGAGACGGCCCGCGCGGTGCGGACGGACCGCCGGGCCAGCACGAGGCCGAGGGCGGCGAGCAGGGCGATCCCGAGGGCGCCGACCGCGAGCATCACGAGGAGGAGCTCCCATCCGCCGGAGCCGGCGGCCGCCCAGCCGACGAGGAGCCAGGCGGGGAGCACGACGACCGCGGCGAACTGCCAGCGGTAGAGCGCGCGACGGAGACCGAGGGCCGGGGAGTGCTGCATCGCCCCATGCTAGGAGCGGATCCTGGGCATCGCAGGAGGGTCGGGATCCCCGCTCCCGTAGGATCCTTCGCGTGATGGAACTGCGAACGCCCGCCGAGATGGACCAGATGCGACCCGCCGGGGAGTTCGTGGCCTCCGTGCTCACGGCCCTGGCCGCGAAGGCCGACGTCGGAGTCAACCTGCTCGACCTCGACCGCGAGGCGCACCGCATGATCCGCGCGCGCGGCGCCGAGTCCTGCTACATCGACTACCACCCGTCCTTCGGCGCCATGCCCTTCGGCAAGGTGCTCTGCACGTCCGTCAACGACGGCGTGCTGCACGGGCTCCCCCACGACTACCGGCTGCAGGACGGCGACCTCCTGAGCCTCGACTTCGCGGCGTCCGTCGACGGCTGGGTCAGCGACTCGGCTGTCAGCGTCATCGTCGGCACGCCCCGCGCGGAGGACGTCCGCCTCATCGAGGTGACGACCGCCGCCCTCGAGGCGGGCATCCGCGCCGCGCAGCCGGGCGGGCGCACGGGCGACATCTCGGCGGCGATCGGCGCGGTCGCGACCGAGGCCGGCTACTCGGTCAACACGGACTTCGGCGGACACGGCGTCGGTCGCACCATGCACAGCGATCCGCACATCGCGAACCAGGGTCGGCCGAACCGCGGCGTCCCGCTGCGTCCCGGACTGGTCATCGCGATCGAGCCGTGGTTCCTGCAGAGCACCGACGAGATATACACGGACAAGGACGGCTGGACCCTCCGCAGCGCCGACGGCTCGCGCGGCGCGCACATGGAGCACACGGTCGCGATCACCGAGTCCGGCCCGCTGATCCTCACCGCCCGCTCCTGACGCCGGGACGCCTGCGGGCCCGCGCCGCGCCGGCCTAGTCGGGCAGGAGGTCCGGGCGGACGCGGCGGGTGCGCTCGAGCTGCTGCTCGCGTCGCCATGCGGCGATGGCGCCGTGGTTGCCGCTGCGCAGCACGTCGGGCACGGCGAGACCGCGCCACTCGGGCGGCTTCGTGTAGCTGGGGTGCTCGAGCAGGCCGTCGGAGTGGCTCTCCTCCACGAGGCTCGCGGGGTTGCCGACGACGCCGGGCACGAGCCGGCCGATCGCCTCGATCATGGCCATGACCGCGACCTCGCCGCCGTTCAGCACGTAGTCGCCGAGGCTCACCAGGCGCACCCGGGCGCGGGTGGCGGTGTGGTCGACGACGCGCTGGTCGATGCCCTCGTATCGACCGCAGCCGAACGCCAGGTGCGGCTCGGCGGAGAGCTCCTGGGCCATGGCCTGCGTGAACACCTCGCCGGCGGGCGACGGGAAGATCACGACGGGATCCGTGTCGTCGGCGAGCACCTCGTCCATCGCCTCGCCCCACGGCTCCGGGCGCATCACCATGCCGGCTCCGCCCCCGTAGGGCGTGTCGTCCACGGTGCGGTGGCGGTCGTGGGTGAAGGCGCGCAGATCGTGCAGGCGGAGGTCGATGAGGCCGGACTGGCGCGCGCGACCGAGCAGGGAGATGTCGAGCACCCCGAAGAACTCGGGGAAGATCGAGACGATGTCGATCCGCATGTCAGCGGGCGTCGTCGCCCTCGGGGGCGGACCCGGGCTCGGCATCCGACGTCGCGGAGGGCGTCGGCTGCTCGTCCGGGATCTCCTCGAACAGGCCGAGCGGCGGCGTGATGACGAGCGTGCCGGCCTCCACGTCCACCGATGGCACGATGGCCTGCACGAACGGGACGAGCACCGTGCCGGACGGGGTGTCGACATGCAGCAGGTCCTGAGCCGGGAAGTGGTCGACCAGCGAGACGGTGCCGACCTCGACGCCGTCGCGGAGGACCTTCAGGCCCACCAGCTGGTGGTCGTACCAGGCATCGGGCTCGGCGGGCTCGTCGGCCGGCGGCGTCATCCAGAGGATGGCCTTCGCGAGCGACTCGGCGGCCGTGCGGTCGGCGACGCCCTCGAAGAACCCGACCGGGTGGCTGTTGTACCAGCGCAGCTCGGTGAGCGTGAGGGTGCGTCCGTGCCAGGGGGACGAGTCGGGGACCTGGAGCGAGAACTCGGCTCCGGGGACGAACCGCTTGTCGGGGTCGTCCGTGAACAGCTCGAGCTTGACCGCTCCCTTGAGCCCGTGCGCCTTGGTCAGCCGGCCCACGCGGAACGCCGCGGGGTCACGGACGATGTCCTCAGGAATCGGTGTCCACCACATCGACGCGGACGCGCTGGCCGTCGGCGAGAGCCGAGACGAGCGTCCGGAGGGCCTTCGCGGTGCGACCCGCTCGGCCGATGACCCGGCCGAGGTCCTCGGGGTGCACGCGCACCTCGAGGACCTCGCCGCGGGGGGATCCCTTGCTCGTCACGGAGACGTCGTCCGGGTGCTCGACGATGCCCTTGACCAGATGAGCGAGCGCGGGAGCGAGCATGGGCTAGGCCTGCTCCTCGGTCGCCTCGGCCTCGGGCGCAGCGGCCTCGGGCGCGGCCTTCTCGGTCTTCGGCTTGAGGACCGGCTTCTTCTTCTCGTCCGCGACGTAGGCGGGCTTCGCCTCGCGGGTGCGGACGGTGGAGACGGCGTCCTTGTCGCCCTTGAAGCGACCCCAGTCGCCCGTGAGCTTGAGGAGGGCCTCGACCTGCTCGGTGGGCTGGGCGCCCACGGAGAGCCAGTACTGCGCCCGCTCCGACTGGACCTCGATGAACGAGGGCTCCTCGGTGGGGTGGTACTTGCCGATCTCCTCGATGACGCGGCCGTCGCGCTTGGCGCGCGAGTCGGCGACGACGATGCGGTAGTACGGCGCGCGGATCTTGCCCAGGCGCTTCAGACGGATCTTGACAGCCACAATTCTCCTGAATTTCTTTTGTGTGGGGTGAACTGACGGCCGTGAGCGTGGGGGCACACTCGGCATTGGTTCGATGGGGTCTCGCGGCGCCTGATTAGAGGGTCGGACGATCGCGGACTCGACAGATCATTATGGCAGACGCCGGGCCCGGCCGGGACCCCCGGTGTCGGCGCGCCGCACGGCGTCATCGCCCGGCCCTCCCGAGGGGTGCGTGGCATGATCGGACGACACCCGGCGCATGCGCCCCGAGACCCCGTGGACGGCAGGACCCGCATGCAGATCGACTTCGCCCGCCAGCCCCCGTCCCGCGTCGGGATCGAGTGGGAGCTCGCGTGCGTCGACCGCGGCTCGGGGGAGCTCGCCGGCGTCGCGCCGCAGATCCTCCGCTCCTTCCCCCACGACGACGCGCACCCGCACGTGACCGGGGAGTTCCTCACCAACACGGTCGAGGTCGTCAGCGCGCCGCACTCCCGTGTCGGGCACGCCGTGGACGACCTCGCGCGGCTCATCGAGCGGGTGGTGGACGTCGCGGACCCGCTCGGCATTGACCTCATGTGCGCGGGGACCCACCCCTTCAGCGCCTGGCCCGACCAGGACGTCACCCCCGACAACGAGCGGTACGCCACGCTGCTCGACCGCACCAGGTGGTGGGGGCGGCAAATGATGATCTGGGGCGTGCACGTGCACGTCGGGATCGAGGACGGATCGAAGGCGCTCCCGATCCTCAACGCGCTCCTCGTGCACCTCCCCCGGTTCCAGGCGCTCAGCGCGTCGAGCCCGTTCTGGTCCGGACAGGAGACGGGGTACGCGTCAAACCGGGCGCTCATGTTCCAGCAGCTGCCGACCGCGGGGCTGCCGCCCGACCTCACGACGTGGGCCGACTACGAGCGGCTCATCGGCGACATGACGCACGTCGGCGTCATCGACCACCACAGCGAGCTGCGCTGGGACATCCGGCCGGCGCCCAAGTGGGGCACCCTCGAGACGCGCGTGTTCGACGGCGTCTCGACGCTCGGGGAGATCGCGTCGCTCGCGGCCCTGGTCCAGTGCCTCGTGCACGACTTGTCAGCCGCGCTCGACCGCGGCGAGGAGCTCCCGCGGATGCAGCCGTGGTTCGTGCGCGAGAACAAGTGGCGCGCGGCCCGGTACGGGATGGACGCCATCATCATCCAGGACGCCGCCGGCGAGGAGGCCCTCGTCGGCGACGACACCCGGGCGCTCGTGGAGCGCCTCTCCCCCACCGCGGACGCGCTCGGCTGCGAGGCGGAGCTGCGGGGGATCCTCGACATCGTCGACCGCGGCGCGAGCTACCAGCGGCAGCTGCGGGTCGCCGAGGAGAACGACGGCGCGCTCGCCCCCGTGGTGACGCACCTCGTCGAGGAGCTGCGCTCAGGATTGGGCCGGTGACGCGGGGCAGACTGTGCAGGTGAGCCCCGCCGTCGACATCGTGATCCTCGTCGTCGCCGTGCTCGCGGCCCTCGCCGGCTGGCGCCGCGGGGCCATCGTGACTATCGCCGGGCTCGCCGGCATCGTGGTCGGGGTGCTGCTGGCGCTGTGGATCACGCCGGCCTTCCTGGCGCTGCTCGACCAGTTCGGCGTGGCCACCGGGATCAGCCGCACCTTCGCGGCCGCGATCCTCATGCTCGTCACGACCTCGCTCGTGAGCGGCATCCTCGCGCAGGTCGCCAGCGTCCTCACGCGCCTCCTCCGCCCGCGGGGCGCCGCGCGCGGCCTCGACCGCGGCATCGGCGCCGTCGCGGGTCTCGCGGCCTGGGCGGTCTCGGTCTGGTTCATCGGCGGCTTCCTCGGCTCCAGCGGTGTGATCCCCGCGGTGCAGCTCGCGTCGTCGTCCCGCATCGTCCAGGCGCTCGACCGGGTCTCGCCGATCTCCAGCGGCACCGCCCTCTCGGCGCTCGACGACGCGCTCCACGACGTCGGCTACCCGCGGGTGTTCGCGAACGGCGAGGAGGCGATCGCCGACACGGCCGCACCCGACGCGGACGTGCCCGAGGCCGTGCAGCGGTCCGCGGCGAGCGTGGTGAAGATCCTCTCGTCGGCGCCGGCGTGCGGCACGTCCTCGTCCGGCAGCGGCTGGGTCGTCCAGGGGGACCGCGTCGTGACGAACGCGCATGTGGTGACGGGATCCGACGAGGTCTACGTGCAGCAGGGCGGCACGGGCGAGCTGCTCCGCGCGGACCTCGTGGTGTTCGACCCCGCGCGCGACGTCGCCGTCCTCGCGGTCCCCGGCCTCACCGCCGCGCCCCTCGCGCTCGGCGACGAGCTCGCCGCGTCCGACGAGGCCGTCGTGGCCGGCTATCCGGGCGGCGGGCCGTACCAGGCCACGGGCGCGCGGATCCGCGAGGTGGTCGAGGCCATCGGCACCGACATCCAGCACGAGCAGCCCGTGACGCGCGAGGTCTACTCCGTGCGCGGCACGGTGCGCCCCGGGGACTCGGGCGGCGCGCTGTTCGACGCGCAGGGCCGCGTGGTCGGCCTCGTGTTCGCGACATCGACCGTCGACGCGCAGACGGGATACGCGATGACGCTCGACGAGATCGCGCCCGTGCTGCAGCAGGCCGGGGCCAGCGCCCCGGTCGACTCCGGCCGCTGCTCGGTCTGATCCGCGGAGCCGGACGCGCACCCCGTGCCGGATGCGCGTCCGGCCGCGGACGCGCTTCCGATCGAAGGGGCTCGCGGGCCGCCGGGGCTCAGTCGGCCGCGATGACCGAGAGCACGTTCCCCGCCGGGTCGCGGAACCACGCGATGTCCGGGCCGTGGCCGCGCATGATGCCGCGCGCGTCCGTGGGCAGGTCCGCGTAGATCGCCGTCTCGACGCCGCGGGCGTTGAGCTCGACCACCGCCGCCTCCACGTCGTCGACCGCGAGGTTCAGGACCGTGAAGGTCGCCGGCTCATGGCCGGGCTTCGGATAGACGAGCACGCGGGCGCCGGATCCGGGGAGCATGAGCCGCAGCATGCCCATCTCGGGGACCTCCTCGACCTCGAGACCGAGGGTCCCGCGGTAGAAGGCGAGGGCAGCGGGGACGTCGTCCACGCTGAAGCCGCTGAAGGCGGTGACGGGTGCGAACACGGGGGCTCCTGACGCGCGGACCGCGACGGGGTGCCACGATGCACGACCCACGCTGGCATGTCGCGCGGCCCACGTCCAGGCATGCGACGAGGGCCCTCCCGCTCGCGCGGGAGGGCCCTCGGGTCGTGCGCCGGGTCAGCGCCCGAGGAACTTCTGCAGCGAGGCGAGCTCCTCCTCGCTCGGGGCGCTGTTGGCGCCGCCCTTGGCCGCCCCGGCGAGTCCGAAGCCGGATCCCGCGGGAGCCGGGGGCCCGCCGATGCGCTGGCCCGACGCGAGCGCGGCGTTCTCCTGCGCGCGCTTGGCCGGGTTGCCCGACTTCGAGCCCTTCTTCTTCTGCTGCACGGGCTTGCGGCTCGAGTGCGCGCCGGGCATCGGTCCCATGCCGGGGATCTGCGGCATGCCGCCGCGGGCGACCGTGCGCATCATCTTCGAGGCCTGCTCGAAGCGCTGCACGAGGCCGTTGACGTCGGTGACGGTCATGCCGGATCCGCGGGCGATGCGGAGCCGGCGCGAGCCGTTGAGGAGCTTCGGGTTCTGGCGCTCGGCCTTCGTCATCGACTGGATGATCGCCTCGGTGCGGACGATCTCCTTCTCGTCGAAGTTCTCCAGCTGCTCCTTCATGGCGCTCATGCCGGGGAGCATGCCCATCATCTTCTTCAGCGAGCCCTTGCCCCGCAGCTGCTGCATCTGCTTGAGGAAGTCGTCGAGCGTGAAGGTGTCGCTCGCGAGCTTCTGGGCGACCTCCATCGCCTCCTCCTCGTCGAAGGCCTGCTGGGCCTGCTCGATGAGGGTGAGGATGTCGCCGAGGTCGAGGATGCGGCTCGCCATGCGGTCGGGGTGGAACGGCTCGAAGTCGTCGAGGCCCTCGCCCGTGGACGCGAACATGATGGGGCGGCCCGTGACGGAGGCGACCGAGAGGGCCGCTCCTCCGCGCGCGTCGCCGTCGAGCTTGGAGAGCACGACGCCCGTGAAGTCGACGCCGTCCTGGAACGCCTTCGCGGTCGCGACCGCGTCCTGGCCGATCATGGCGTCGATGACGAAGAGGACCTCGTCCGGGTCGGTGGCCTTCCGGATGTCCGCGGCCTGCTTCATCAGCTCGGCGTCCACGCCCAGGCGGCCGGCGGTGTCGATGATGACGACGCTGTACTGCTTGCCGACCGCGTGCTTCATCGCGTCCTTGGCGACGCGCACCGGGTTGCCCGTGCCGTTGCCGGGCTCGGGCGCGAAGACGGGGACGCCCGCCTGCTCGCCGACGACCTGCAGCTGCTGCACCGCGTTGGGGCGCTGAAGGTCGGCCGCAACGAGCATGGGCGTGTGCCCGTCCTTCGCGAGCCACTTGCCGAGCTTGCCCGCGAGCGTGGTCTTGCCCGCGCCCTGCAGGCCGGCGAGCATGATCACGGTCGGCGGCCTCTTCGCGAACTGGATGCGGCGCTGCTGGCCGCCGAGGATCGCGACGAGCTCCTCGTTGACGATCTGCACGACCTGCTGGGCGGGGTTCAGCGCCTGGCTGACCTCGCCGCCGAGGGCGCGCTCGCGGACGGACGCGGTGAACGCCTTGACGACGTCGAGCGCGACGTCGGCCTCGAGCAGCGCGCGACGGATCTCGCGGACGGTGCCGTCGACGTCCGCGGCGCTGAGCTTGCCCTTGCCGCGCAGGTTCTTGAAGGTCTCGGCGAGGCGGTCCGAGAGTGTTCCGAAGGTAGCCATGGTGCGTCCAGCTTAACCGGCGCCGGCCCGACGTCGGACCGGGTGGGATCAGCCGACCAGGTTCTGCGCGAACACGTGCGGGGTGAATCCGGTGAGGTCGCCGATGCCCTCGCCCTGGCCGATGAGCTTGATGGGGATGCCCGTGCGCTCCTGCACGTTGAGGATGAAGCCGCCCTTGGCGGATCCGTCGAGCTTGGTGATGACGAGCCCCGTGACGCCGCCGTGCTCGATGAACGCCTGCGCCTGCGCGAGCCCGTTCTGGCCGGTCGTCGCGTCGAGCACGAGCAGCACCTCGGCGATGGGCGACTGCTTCTCGACGACGCGGCGGATCTTCGACAGCTCGTCCATGAGGCCGCCCTTGGTGTGCAGGCGGCCGGCCGTGTCGATGATCACCATCTCGGTGCCCGTGCGCATCGCGTGCTCGACGGTCTGGAAGGCGACGCTGGCGGGGTCCTGGCCGGGCTGCTGCGGGCGCACGATCTCGGCGCCGGCGCGGTCGGCCCATGTGGCGAGCTGGTCGACGGCGGCCGCGCGGAACGTGTCCGCCGCGCCGACGACGGCCGTGCGGCCGTAGTTGCGCAGGAACTTCGCGAACTTGCCGATGGTGGTGGTCTTGCCGACGCCGTTGACGCCGACCACGAGGATCACGGCGGGCCGGGCGCTCAGCTTCAGCGTCGGGTCGTGCTTCGCGAGCCGCTCCTCGATGCTCTCCCGGAGCATGCGCTGGAGGTCGCGCGGGTCGGTCGTGCGGTAGCGCTCGACCTTCTCGCGGAGGTCGTCGATGGTGGCCTCGGTGACGTCGGGGCCGAAGTCCGCCGTGATGAGGGCGGTCTCGAGGTCGTCCCACGTGGTCTCGTCGATCGTGGGTTTCGCGAACATGCCGCGGAGCGCGCCAGAGAGGGACCAGGGGGTGCGGGCTGCCATGTGCCCAGCGTAGCCGCGGGTCAGGAGGCGGCCTGCTCCTCGCGGGCGGGCTCGGGCGCGGCCTCGCCCGCGGCGCCGGGTGCCGTCTCGGTGCGGGCGTCGCGGCTCACGCGCTGGCCGACGACCGCGCTCACGCCGTCCTGCCGCATCGAGACGCCGTAGAGCGCGTCGGCGATCTCCATCGTGCGCTTCTGGTGCGTGATGACGATGAGCTGCGAGGTGTCGCGGAGCTGCTCGAGGATCGTGAGCAGGCGGCCGAGGTTGGCGTCGTCGAGGGCCGCCTCCACCTCGTCCATGATGTAGAACGGGCTCGGCCGGGCGGTGAAGATGGCGATGAGCAGGGCCACGGCCGCGAGCGAGCGCTCCCCGCCGGAGAGAAGCGACAGCCGCTCGATGCGCTTGCCGGCCGGCCGCACGCTCACCTCGATGCCCGTCGTGAGCAGCTGCTCCGGATCCGTGAGGTGGATGCTGCCCGTCCCGCCCGGGAAGAGGATCGGGAAGACGCGGTCGAACGCCTGCCGAGTGTCCTCGAACGCGGCCGCGAAGACCCCCTGCATGGTGCGGTCGATGTCGTCGATGATCGTGAGCAGGTCCTTGCGCGTCGCGGTCAGGTCGGCGAGCTGCTCGGTGAGGAACAGGTGGCGCTGCTCGAGGGCCGCGAACTCCTCGAGCGCGAGCGGGTTGACGCGGCCGAGCTGGGCGAGCTTGCGCTCCGCGACCTGGAGGCGCGCCTTCTGCTCCTCGCGGTCGAAGGGGCGGGTGGGGCCGGGCTCGTCGTCGTCGTCCACGGCGGGATCGGCGGAGCGGTCCGCATCGGGGGTGGCGTCGTCCGCGGTGTCGGCGGACTGGCCGTCCTCCTCCTGATCCGCGTCGGCGTCGTCTCGAGCGTCGGTGGCGGCGGGCTGCCGCTGCCGCGGCGGGAGGGGTGCCTCCTCGGGGACCGGGACGTCGGGTCCGTACTCCGCGACGAGCACCTCCTCCCCCAGCCCGAGCTCGCTGGCGGCGCGCTCGAGCAGCTGCGACACCTGGAGGCGCTTCTCGTAGATCTGCAGCTCGAGGCCGTGCACGTCCTCGGTGATCCCGTGCAGGCGCTCCCGCAGCTCGGCCTCCTCGCGGCGGAGGGCGGCGAGCTCGGCGTTGCGGCCGGCGCGCGACTCCTCGGCGCGCGCGAGCACGAGCCGCGCCTCGGCTGTGCTGCGATCGGCGGCGCGCACCACGGCGGGCAGCGCGTCGGCGACGGAGGCGGCGC